>NZ_AYOU01000077.1 GCF_000500065.1 Borrelia hispanica CRI
GAATTTGAGATAAGTGAAGTTAAAATAAAGAATAATATTGGGTCCCATTTTATGGCAACAAATAATACAGAAGTTTTATATGATCCTCTTTTTCTTAAAGATAGAGGGCAAGAATATCATCTTAAATCTAAGCGTATATTTAGAAAAATATGAATTCCCAATTTATTAGCTCCATTATTGGTATTATTATTAAAAGGCTATATGCCTTTTTTTTATGCTTATTTATTATGTTAAATATTGATTTTTGCTAAATTTGATTGTATACTATGTATGTCTGAGATTATTTCTTTTTAACCTATGATGTATGTTTTTGATTTATATGTTCCCCTAATGAATAATAAAAGGAAACATACGTTTTTTTTATTATGTCAAATCTTGATTTTTGTTAATTTTAATTATATAATAGCTATGTGTTGAATTATCTTCAACCTATGTATAACCTTTATTTCTAAAATAAAAAATTCTAACAAAGAGAATTGTAACTTCTTTTTGTTAGTTTATAGTAATATATTGATTTAATGTTATCTTTTTATGGATTATATAGCAATACATGAAATATACAATATTATTTAAAACCATCTTTAATATCATGATATGCTTTTAATTTACTTGCTTTAGAGAGGCCATAAACATTATCTATTTCAGCTGTTGATGCATATTTCATTAATTCTTTAATTTCAAATGAATTGTATCCTTTGCTTTTAAGTGTTGCAATAAATATATTTCTACATATATGTAGTGATTTACGGTGTTTAAATCCTGATTTTGTAAGTAATTCTTTAAATTGTTTTGAAATTTCACTTATATTTATTCTATTATCTTTAAAGCGATGTTTACTTTTTTGAAATAGATAAGTACGTCTTGAATCTTGTCCTTTATTTTTAAAATGAAGTTTATGAATTTCTTCTATAGATTCAAATTCAGATTTACTTATTACTACTTCTCTAATGCAAATACTGGTTCGCTTCTTTGCAACATTTACACGTAAACTATAAAATACATCACCATTATTATTTTCTTCTCTTACTATGTCATCAATTCTTGTATTTTGAATCTCTACTCCTCTACAACCTGTAATTGAGAGTATATGAACAAACCAACCTGAGATTGGATCTATTAGTTTAAGTTTTTCTATACTTTTCTTTACCAATCTTATGGTCTTATCATTTAAATAAAATCTTATTGGTATTGATTTAGATTTAGGATTGCCTTTGGTTTGTAATAATTCTTTCTTATATTGCCTTGTTTCTTTAAGTAATATTGAATTTTGTTTCTTTAGTTCTTTGATTTTTGCTTTTAATATTTCATATTCTTTCATGTAATTTATATGTTAACTAAATGCTATAAAAATAAGTAAAATTATGTATAAATATGTTAGCAAATACTCTTAATTTATGTCAAATTATATGTCTCTCCATTGCATGCAAAATTTAATGTGTAAGACATGTATTTTAATCAGAAGGGCTAATATTTAAAGGTGCAGCACAAAATATCTAATAAACTTTGTGCTAGCTTTAACAAATACTTAAAAATTTAGTCTCTATTCTTTATAGATTTCATTTTAACGACCCATCTATTTGCAATGAGAGATATCTCTCTTCTTTTTTTAAATCTCACTTCTGTGTTAACTTCAAGTTAACATTTTGTTTACTTATTCCTTTTTTTAAATCTTTTTATTTATCCTTTTATTTGTATGAAAATCTGTATACTTTCTTTCTTAAATCTTATTTTTAAATTCTATTTATGAAATTTGTTTTGTAGATTGATGATCTTATTTAATTATTTCCACAATTGCTAGATGATTGGTCTTTGAATTTATCTAAGCCCTCTTTCAAAGCACCTTCTACTACTTGTTTAAATGTTGTTTTTTGTTGTTCTGCGTCATCTCCTGTACACTTTGCAAGTTCTGATTGAATGTGATCAAGAGCCTCTTTTATTTTAGATTCGTCTGCATTTAAAAATTTATTGAGTTCAGATTCACTACTCAAAGCTTCTTTTAAAAAATCTAGACCTTTTATTTGACTTTCACTTAACTTTTCTCTTAATGTTTCTTCAGGTGTTTTTTGTGCTTCTACTTGTTGTTCTAAGTCTCTTTTATTTCTGCTCTTAATTCCTTTATTTGTGTTATTTTCTTGATCACAACTACTCATTAGTAGTAATAAAATCAAAGTAAAATTGGTTATTTTCATATAAAATCTCCTCATTTTAATACATATTTGTGATTTTAAAATATATAGCGATTATTGTTATGTTGTATGAATTACTTTGATTATTATTTGATTAGCAACTACTAAATCGTAATTGTTAAATGTTTACTTATCTTCAATTAATAATTTGTTTTGTTAATAATTTTTAGTCTGTCAACTTGTTTAATGTATCCTTATAGGTATGACTGTTTTTATTTTCAAGTTCATTTTTCATTACTTGAAATATTTTTTCATTAGTATCGTATTTATCAAATGCTATATGTATAAGATCATTAAAAAATGAGCTTACATAGTTGTTATCAGAATCTGCATATGTGTTCCCATACAGCCTTCCGTCATATTGATTGTTGTTTTTATATTTATCATATAAATAATTGTAAAAAGCACCTTCTATATATTGCATCATAGTCATATTATTTTTTAAACTTTGTAGTTTATTATATATAAGCTTATATGCGTAATTAAAAGCCTTACTTAATTCTTTTTGTTGTTGTGTTTGTGCATTATCTAAAATCCAAGTATGAAATATATTATATTTGTTTAATATATTCTGCAATCCTTGACTTATTTTGTATTTAAATCTTTCATGAAGCAATAAGTTGTCTTTTTTATATATCTCAAGTGCATGTATTAATGTTTTGAATTTCGTTTTTTCTTCAGTAGTTAGTTCAGGTTTTGGTTGATCTTGAGGTTTTCTATTACTTTTTTGCTCCTCTTTCTCATCAGTAGGAATTATGGTTGGCTTTTCTGGAGTAGGGTGTTGTTCATCTGTAATTGTTTTTATAGGTTCATTATTAAGTTTAGCTAAATGTTTATTTGAATTACAACCATATAAAAATAACGTGAAACAAAGTATTAATATACTTTTATTTTTATTCATAAAATATTCTCCTTATTTATAAATTATACATGATCTTTTGCTTTTAGGAGTATACTGGTAAGCTTTTGTTTGTTGGTTTTGTAAAATTGTTATTTTGTTATAGAGTTTATGTTAAGCTAAATTAATTTTTGTTAATTTAGAAGGTTGAAGAGATATGAATAAAGTAAAAAGAGCATATGAAGATTATGCCATGTATTTTGAAGAAGGTCGATTAAATGATGCTGAAATAGCGAAAGAGCTTTGTGTTTCACGAGCTAATGTATGTAAGATGAGACAAAAATGGGCAAGTAGTCAAGATAATCCAAAAGAGTTTGATAGTGATAATAAAATAACCATTTGTAAAACTACTCTTAATAGTGTCTTAGATCGAGTACTTGAAAACAATGCCAAAGCACGTGAGCTTAAAAGTCAATTTAGTATAACGAAAAGTCAACTTGGACTTAAGTTTATGAAGGCATTTAATAATTATTTAGAATTAGAACTTGAGGATTGTATAGAAGAAATAGATCTATTGGAGAGAGAGATTAAAATGATTAAAAATAAAGGAAATAGTAGAGAACTTCAAGATAAGAAGATTAAGCTTAAAGATTTAAAACGTGAGAAAGAAGATAAAACAATGAAGTTATGTTATGAAACAATGAAGAAACT
>NZ_AYOU01000078.1 GCF_000500065.1 Borrelia hispanica CRI
AAAGATACCAAAAGCTTAACTCTTAGTATCTTCCTCTTTATAACTTTATTTTTATTATTTACTTATATAACTTTGCCTATTTATTTTGATCACCAGAACCACTCTTTTCAGATGCTACAGGAGTATCATTAGTATTAATTTTCATTGCTTCTTTTACACTTTTATGTCCTTCATCAATAGTACTTCTTATTGCTATTGTCAATGTATCTAATGCCTTAATTACTGAACTTAATGCTACTCCTTTAATCTCAGCAGTATAATCAGCATTATTATTATCATTAGGACCAGCAAATTTACCTCCCTTTGCCATCGCTCTTAATGCCATAGCTCCTGCTATTGTTCCATCTTTAGCACTAGCCAATTTAGCTGCAGTAGCATCACCATCGCCTTTAACAATAGCTTGCAAAATATCAGCACCAGTGACTGCCCCAACTGCTTTTGCTGCATCAGCTACTGATTTTTTTGCATTATCAGCAGTACCTGCATTAGCAGTAAATAATTTCCCTGCTTCTCCATCAGAAGCAGCTCCCCTATTGCCATTTCCAACAGTTGCAACCTTCTTAGCATCCCCAGCTTCAGGATTACCTTCTTTTCCAAGTACAACACTTACAATTTTTTCAATTCCTTCAATAAGAGATTTAACACTATCTCCAACAACAGCCGCAGCAGCATCCTTATCAGCAACATTACCAATTGGATCACTAGCATCACCAATTGCCTCACTTACCTCCTTTGCTCCACCAATTATCTTATCTAGTTTACTCTCAACCAATGTTTTCACTGCACTCTCAGTAGCCTCAGCATTTGGATTCTTTTCTTTCTTCATATCACTAACAATTTTATTAAGTCCATCCTTTATCCCTTGCACAGTATCTTGAACCTTCTTAAAGTAATTCCCAACATCCGATTTCTTACTCTCCAAATTCAATCCCAATACACTCCCTACCATTTCCCCAAAAGATGTGAAAACATCCAAAAATTCATTACCCAAGCTCACTAAAGACTTCAAAAACTTATTCTTTCCCTTCTCTTCTTCCAACATCCCATTATTACATCCCATCACCACCATCATCACCATCACCATCATTACTTCTCTTATTCTTATCCCCTTTAATCCTCTTTTACTTCCCTTCTCTCTTCCCTTCTCTCTTCCCTTCTCTCTATACTCGCTTATACACTCTTCTATATTTCCTATTCCTTTCTTCTCTTTCATTCCTTTCCTTCGCCTCCTTGTTTTTTTTATTAGTTATACATCAAGTTTGTGATATCAAACTCTAAAACAATGCCAATCACATCGTATATTTATCCAAAACCGATTAGGAAAAATAACGTTCTGAATATCTCACTTTAAATTTTATCTTCATTTATATTTAACCTCTTATTTTTTTATGTTTTTACACGGGATTATAAAGAGTTTTAATTTATTCTATATTGATGAGTATTTTAATAGAATTAGTTATAAAAACTTATTTTAGCTCTATTTTTTTAATATGCAGTAATTTTATATTTTTATTAACCGTAATTTATCCATTCATATTTATCTGATTTTGTTTTTTGTTTTTCTTCAAAGAATAAGCCTACTTTAAGAGAAATCATACTACTTTTTCTTCTATTAAACCTACTGCACCAATAGTATAACAATACAAAAGGCAATCTAGATTTATCTCTAAATCTCCTCCTACTATCACTTTTAAGTAACCTAATCTAACTATCTATCTTATTGATAATTTGCTACTTTTGTAGCTCGTGCTTTATCTACTTCTTGTTTTACTTTTTCAAGCACATTCTTTACTGTCTTTTTAACTATATCCTAAACTGCTACTAACAGTTTATTTACCGCACTTATTCCTGCTGATTGTACTGATTTGTCATCATTATTTGCATTATTCCCAACTAATTTACCTTCTTTAACCTAATGCTTTAATAACGGAACTTAATACCGATACTTTAACTGTAGGCATTATAATCGAAATCAACAGCAGTAACATTATCAAATTTACCAACTTTTGCCATCACATCTTAACACCATCTCTCATTGCAACACCAATAACATTCCCAAAAACACCAATCAGGAAAACAACTTCTCTGCATAAATAGAAAAATGTTTTCCTTAAACAACTTTATTATTTAATTTAATGATCTGTTTAATAGCAGTACCAACTCTGTAACTACCAGAGTATCTTCAGGATTAATTTTCATTTGCTTCTTTAACCGTCTTAAGTCCCATGTCAATTATTCTCCTTATTGCTATAATTAACGTATCTAATGCTTTAGTAACTGCACTTAATATCGCTCCTTTAAATCCAGCAACAGAATCAGCATTAGCATTAGCATTAATAAAACAATAATAAGTCTATGTCCTAATCTTTCAACATTGTGAACACTAGCAATATTATTAATATTTTGAGATTCATACTTTTATGTTCTTACTCCTTTAATACCGTTATAAACTACATTATAATGTTCATTATTTTTTGTATTTATACTTAATAAAAATATCAATAGCAACAATTTGCTTTAAGGGTTGATTTGGATTTGATATGGGTTATTCTTTTTAAAATGCGGTATAACTAATGAGTTAAATTTGAATTTTTTATTAACAAATGTTCCTTAAACTTGAGACTATTTTTTTAAATACATGCATACTTTATTATTATTATGTTTCTTTTATATGATATTCATTTTAATCAAGATTTAATAGTTGCTTCAAAATTTCTCCTCCAATATATTCTTGTAAGGCAACTTTAACTGTAGTTTCAATTTATGAATAATAAATATATGATATTATGTGCTGAATATTCAAACTAGAGTTGCATTTTTACATTATCATTAAATATACTATTTTTATAAATATAACACATCCAAGTAATTTGCATATCTGAATCATAATGACGTAGAATATTTTTTATTTTCCTTTTCTAATCCTTAAACATCTATTTTAAATCACTTAACAAATTATTCTTTATATTTCATTATAGAAATTTGTTAAACTAGTAAAAATTAATAAGAATAACACTAAATACCATGATAATACTGCAAAAATCATTAAGATGCTTTATATTTATAAAAATCAAAAAAGAGGGAGGAAAAATGAAATTAAACTATTTAAGTTCATTTCTATTTTTAAGCTTTATAAGCTGCGATTTATTAAACATTAAAGATCAAGAAGGATCTAATGGTTTCTTTGATAAGGTAAACGCTATCTTAGATGCTAGTGAAGAAGCTATTCATAAATTTGTGAATGGTGAAAATGATTCACCCCAAAAAAATCCTATAAATCAAAGTAGCAAGTCTGCCAAAAAAGTATTGGTTATCAAACCAAGAACTAAACGCACTTTAAACAGTCAAGATGATCACCAATCTTTAAATTATTTGCATGATAATTATCACCCAAATAATATTGATGATATAAGTAACACAATACCTGAAATAAGTGACAATACAAATACTATTCATGGAACAAGTGATAGTATGATCGACAGTATAACTGATAAAAATTCTACTTATCCAATCAGTGGTACAAGTAATAGTCTTCTTAAAGACGAAGAAGGGCAAACTGAATTTTATTCTAACAATTTAGATCTAGAATTTACTTTTGACTCATACCCTGCATTATCAGGCTCATACCATGATCCTATGACCCAAGTTGACGACAATTACCAATATGAAGAAAAAAGTTTTCTTGAGAATACTATTAAATTAATTAATAAGATATACCAAGATTATGAGCAGGTTTATATTCATACTACTATTGCAAATTCTTCTATGAATCTTGGCGAAACTGAAAAGAAAGCAAATTCCAGAAATAAACTCAGTAAATATAGTAAAGAACAATTAAAGAGTGACCTTGAAAATCTTGTCGCAAAGCTTGAAAAATGTAATGGAAACAACGGAATAAGATTAATGTATAATTCTTATGATAGTAAGATGCAACAAGATATAAATACACAAATAAACACAGTAAAAAGTTGGATTTCAGAGTTGCAAACTAAGAATTACAATCTTTTTCAAGCTTATAATCTAAATATGAAAACTACTTTCGAAAATATTACAAATATCTTAGTACAATTAAAAAATAAGGTAAAAAACAGCATTGATCAACACGAAAGTGAAATTAAAAAAGATATTCAAAACAAAAAAAATAACTTAAATAAATAGAGTAAATGACCACTTAGTAGTCATTTACTCTATTTTCATTAAGAAAAAATAACAATTTTAGCTTGAAATATTCTTCTCCATTATGACAAACCTACCAAAACAAAATAGAAGGCAACCTAACCTAGAATCATCTCTAAATTTACCTTCTATTCTTATCCTTCAATAGTTGAATTCCAACTATCTATATATTGCTTGAAATGCCTTAAAGGCTTTCTTTAACTCATTATCAGCTGGTATTGTTTCCTGGGTATCAATTGCTGCATCAACTGCCTCTTTAATTAAATTTTTTGATAAATCACTTTTATTTCCACCTGTCTCTGAATTTTTTGCCAATTTTTCTAACTCTTTTGATACTTCTCCAAGCTTAGCACCTAAATTGCTAAAATAGCCTCCTACCTCATTCTTCTTTGTAGTAAATTTAGCAGTAAATCCCAATACATCCGATACTAACTCCAAAAATACATAAAATGCATTCTCTGCACTCCTCCCTACTTCCATCATTGCTCCACTTAATCCTCTCCCGTTTCCTCCTGATGCTCCTCCTACTTTCCCTTCTCCCTTCACTCCCCCGCTATTACATCCCATCACCATTATTAACAAGATCTTGAAAAGATTAACGTATGAAAATGTATATTTATACGTTAAAGAATAAATAAAAGAGAAATACAAAAATAATCTCGACATTAATAATTAAGCGAATAAACAATGGTAAGTTCTACTGTGAAATAAAGAGATGTCAATTTCCGAATAGTATTTTGGATAAAATTAACAAAAACTATAAATTATAAGAAAATTTTTTTGATAATTTAGAAAAAAGGGTTATTTTTAATAAACTTGTAGTTAAGTAACAATTAGAAGAACAAATAAAAAACAATAATAAGAATAAAAAGAAGTTACACAAAAGCAAAAAAGTTAAAATTAAGGTGATTCAAAAAATTAAACCAACAGTTATTCAAAATTAAGTCGATAATAATTTCATATAAACTAATAATTTTACAAATCTCCGATTATAAAATCGACAATTCACTTTTACAAACCCAAAACTGAATACATATATTATTTAAAGATCAGTGTCAATAAAATTCCTACAGTTATGGTAATAATAGTCCCAAACATCCAATTATGTAATTTTAATTTACTATTAAGTTCTATTTTGTTAATTTCAATTTTATTATCAAGCTCATTAAATTTAGTATCAATCTTAATATTGAAGCTACTTTCAATGGTATTCATCTTATTATCAAATTCTTTAATAGTAGACTTTAAATCATGATTTAAAGTATCAATTTTATTATCAAGATCTCTAATATCTGATCTTAATTCACTTCTTACGTTGTCTATCTTATTATCAACCTCATTGAATTTGTTATCTATTCTACTAATAAGTTCTTCTTTTATGTCACAAATTTTTTCTTCTAAATGTTTTAATTTTATGTCAAAGTTTTCTTTGAGATACTCAATATCTTTATAAGTAAGCTCATTTTTATAGTATCTATAAGACAAATCATCAGCAATTTCTCTATTAATACCCGCTTTTACAAGCTCATTTAATACCATTTGCCTGGTTACTACTGGTTGCATCATATACTCCATGAAAATCTCCTTATATAATTATTATAGTATTTCGAGGATTTATTGTTAAGTAAAATAAGTGAAATTTAGTTGATGTTGAAGATACAAAGATATTAGAAAAGATTTATCTTTCTATTTTGTGAGTACATGTATTAATCAAAGTAAGCATAAATTTTTATTGATCCTTTACGATATAAAATATATACCTCATCTGATAAATAATTCCTTTACTTCACACTCTGACATTACTGATATTACATCTTTACTAATTGTATAATATATCCAAAAACTTCATAATATACTTATCATCTTTTAAATAAAGACACAACAAATATAAGTGACATATATCAAAACATCATTAATTTTCCATTATATTTTAAATTCAAAATTTCCCACCCCCTTTTTAAATTTTTCACTTCAAATTATAACTATTATACTAAATATTAAAACTTCAAAATCAATTTCTGATCATCAAATTCTATAAAACACAGATTTTACAATAAAAAATAGCTTTAAGACAACTAACGTATTGCACATACTACCTGTTAGTACTTCTCAAATGATTATTTTACATAATTTCATCACTATTTATTTGTCTCAACATATCTTTAGCAATAGCATTTATATTGACTTAAAAAATTAATATCCATTAACTACCTTAATTAGCAAAGGTATGTTAACAGATACTCTAATTATTTGATGTATTTATTTCTCATAAATACATCAAATTTAATTATATTCAAACATATTAAATAAGTTGTTTAAAGGCTAAACGCTCCTTAAAATGAGGATAATCTATGGTTACTAGATTATCGTACATACTATCAAAGTCATCACAACTGATTTGTAAATGTTTCATATATCCTATCTTTTCATCTTTGAATTTTCTTAGTATGAATTTGTCTAATTCCATTCCCCGATAACTTTTTACAAGACCCTTTGTTGCATCTTGAATTGAATTTAATGTTAATATAATCTTTGAGAGAATCATCTGTAATTTAGAAACATCTTCATCTAATATAAACCGATTAAGATTGTGTGTCCTCCTAATTACAAATGAACGATCATTTAGATTATCTGAATTAAGTCTCATTATAGACTGTTCAAGGAAATCAAAAGCATCCTTTTGATTTAAATTCAATGATTCCATAATTTTATGGTAATTTTGTATATTATTTATAAATTTTTTAAAAGCCATTCCGCAGAAGTATTCGGTTGGTGAAATATCATCGTACGAGTTATAAAAATGATCAGTAAGGAAATTTCTCTTCAAACCTTTTGAGCATTTAGCTTTTGACTCTTTAAGCATTTGTATAAGTATGTTTTTCCCAATATCATCATATTCTTTAAGAACTTCAGTCGCATTTTTCTTTGCATCTAACACTAACCCAAATTTTTTTAATAGGCCTTCTTTGAATTCATAAATACCTATATCTAATATAACTTTTAACATAAATCGATTAAAATTTTGCTTTGCATAAATTATAAGCTGATGATCACCAGGATTCCCTGAATTAAAATTTGCTATAGACTTTTCAAAGAACAATAAAACTTCTTTATCTTTATCATCCAATAATTTCATTATGCTATTATAAGTTTTACTATAATAATTTATATAAATTACAATAATTATAAATTGGAATGCATTGTTTGATTTGCTTAATAAATTATCGTACATTTCCTTACTAGAAGATATATTGCAAATTCTTTTTAAATGTTTTATATAATTTATCTCTTCATTTCGCAATCTTTGGGTAAGTTCCTCTTTCCCTGTCCAAATATAATTTGCAAGTGCCTTTTCTGCCAATTCTTTTGCATCTAACGTTGTGGCAATACCTGATAAAGCTTCTCTAAATTTATCAATACCTATTTTTTGTATTAAAAAATAAAAGCTTGCTTTTGTATGAGTAATAAGATTAGAATCATTTGGGTCATTTGGATTAAGGTTTGTTATAGAATCTTCAAGAAAATCCAAAGCATTTCTTTCTCTACTATCTAACCGCTCTATAATCTCATTACAATGTCCTACATAATTTATAATATCTTCAAATGAGAATGAATCATTTGCGTTGCTTAATAAATTATTATACATTTGATCAAAAGAAGACATAACACAAACTTTTCTTAAATACTTCCTATATTTAGTCTCTGTAGCTTTTAACATTCGTGTAAGTTTGTCTTTGTCTTTGCCAGTATAACTTGCAAGAGCCTTCTCTGATGATTCTTTCGCATTTAGTATTGTCACAATAGCTGATAGCATTTGTTTCAATTGAGTAATATTGATGTCGAAACCAATCGTATCAATAAAAAATTCTGAGACACCTAACGTACACATAAAACAACATGTTAAATCTAAACCATTACCCAAATTATCTGGATTAAGTGTTGCTATAGAACAGTCTAAAAATGTTAAAGCATTTTTTTCTTCTGCACTTAGTTGCTTTACTTTTTCATTACTATTATAAGATTCAACAGCTTCTGCAATATTTTTAAATTTAGATGAAACCTCTATTGTCATCACCAATAAATTATGGCACATATTATCAACAGAAGAAGTATTACAAATATTTTTTAAATACTTAATGTATTTTGTTTCTGTGTCTTTTAATATTTGTACAAAAAAATTTTTTCCCGGATTAGAATACTTTTCAATAATTCCTTCTGCCTTTTTCTTTTCATCTAATACTTCCACAATATTTGATAAAACCATTCTAACTTTACTAATATCACCTATGTTTACTATAAATTGACTATGTACTTGTTTTGTCTGAATAGTAAATTCACAATCACCAGGATCACCTGGATTATACACTGTTGTTATAGCATTTTTAAGAAAAATCAAAGCTCTTTCTTCTGCTTCATTCAGTTGTTCTGTAATTTTATTATAAGACTTAATAGTTTCTATAATACTGTTAAACTTAGATACATTATTTGTTATGCTTAATAAGCTATTATATAATGCATCATCAAATGTACTAAAAACACCTCTCAAAGTATCTACATATTTTGTTTCTGTATCTTTTAACATTTGTATAAATTTGTCTTTATCGACCCAAATATACTTTTCAATAACTTCTTCTGCTACTTTCTTTGCATCTAAGACCATCACAATATTTGCTAAAACCATTCTAATTTTACTAATATCATCTGTTTTTACTATAAATTGAACATAGTTTTTCAATTTATGCACCATAAATACACGACCATAGAAATCATTTGAATTACATATTTTTATAGAATTTTCAAGAAAAATCAAAGCATTTCTTTCATCTTCACTTAGTTGTTCTATCTTCTTATCATAAGAACTAATGGATTTTATAATACTGTTAAATGCAGATACATTGTTTGCGCTGTCTGATAATGCCTCGTCTGTCCCATAGTCTATATATGACATATTAAAAATCTTTCTAAAGCGCATCATCGTATATCTTCTTTCTTCCTCCTGCAATATTTCTGCAAAGACATCTCTTCCTGGATTAGCATGATCTTTAATAACTTCTGCTGCTGCTCTCTTTGCATTTAATGTCATCACAATACCTGATAGAGCCGCTCTAAGTTTACTAATATCATTTATTTTTATTATAAATTGAATATAGCTTTTCACTCCACTCATTATATGTCCATAATCACTCATCAAATTTAAATTATACATTCTTACAGAATTTTCAAGCAAAGTTAAAGTATTTCTTTCGTCTTCACTTAGTTGTTCTATAATCTTATCATAAGAATTAATGGATTCTATGATACTTTTAAATTCAGATACATTGTCTGTTTTGTTTAATAAACTATTGTGTACTTCATCATCCAATGTCTTAAAAATATCTCTCAAATCATGCATATATGTTATTCCTCTGTATTGCAATATTTCTGCAAAGATATCTCTTCCTGGATTAGCATGATTCTTAACAACTTCTGCTGCTTCTTTCTTTGCATTTAATGTCATCACAATACCTGATAGAGCCGCTCTAAGTTTACTAATATCATCTGTTTTTACTATAAATTGAACATAATTTTTCAATTTTTGCACTGTAACTTCATAATCATCATAAACATAGACATTACTTGGGTCACATACTGTGATAGAATCTTCGAGAAAAGCTAAAGCTTCTTTTTCTGCTTCATTTAATTGTTCTATACTTTTATCATAAGAATTAATGAGTTTTATAATGTCATTAAATTTATGTGCACTCTCTGTTCTGATTAATAAATCATTACGCACTCCATTCAATTCACCCAATATTCCAAAAATACTTCTTAAATCCTCCGCATATTCTGTTTCTGCATCTCTTAACATTTTTACAAAAATATCTTTTCCTGGACTAGCATGATTTACAATAATTTCTCCTGCTACTTTCTTTGCATTTAATGTCATCAAAACATTTAACAAAACTTTTTTGAGAGTATAAATATTTATATCTGTTGTGAAACGATTAAAGTTTTCTTTTGTATCAATATCAAATTTAAAATCATCTAAGGTATCTGGATTAAAATTCGTTATAGAGTTTTCAAGAAAAACTAAAGCATTTCTCTCATCATAGGTTAATTGTTCCGTAATTTTATTAAAAGCATTATAATAACGAAACATATCATTTGTAATAATGCTTTCCAATAGGTATGTGTCATACTTCCCTACAAGCAAATTAATACATATTTCGTCAATTGAAGAAGTAGCATAAATTCTTAATAAATAATTTATATATTTTATTTTTTCATCTTTTAATATTTGTTCAAATCTATTTTTTTCTGATTCAGAATATCTTTCGATAGCTTCTTTCCCTAATTTTTGTGCATTTAATACTACTACAATATCTGATAAAATTGCTTTAAAATGATCAATGTTATCAAAATATAGAGTAAAAAGTCTATAACTTTCTTTTGCCCAACCTGAAAGGTAATAATGATCGACATCATTTGGATCATACATTTTTACAGAATTTATAGCATTTTCAAGAAAAATTAAAGCTTCCTGTTGTTCGTCACTCAATTGACCCATAATCTTATTATGAAAGCTTATAATATATAGAATATTCTCAAATACAGATGCACTATTTACTTCTTGTAACAAATATACAGATAAATCATCTATTTTTATTGACAAATCACTAGAACTTGTACCGCTTTCCTCCTCAGGCGACAAAACAAAAAGAGATTTCAAACATGTCACATATCGTTTTCCTGCGGCTTTTAATCTCTGTACAAGTATATCTTTTCCTTTTAAAGGATAATTTTCAAGAGCCTCTTTTACTTTTTCCTTGGCAGTTAATGTACTAGCAATATCCGACAACAACGATTCAAATTTTACAATATCACCTGTATCATCTACATCTTTACCTATATATTGTATAAACTTACTATAGCGGTCTTGTCTTTGCTGTATTATAAATGGAGCATATAGATAAGCATTTGGATCAACTATCTCAGTGTACATCACAGAGTCTTCCATAAAATCAAAAGCTCCTTTCTGTTCAGCATTCAATCGTTCTTTAATCTTATTATACGAATTCCAATAAGAATGAACCTCTTTACTTATATCACCAAAAACATTTTCAACATCTGATGCAACACCTATTTCTCCTGAAAAATTACTATATATTTCCTCAATGGAAGAAGAAGCAAAAATATTTTTTAAATACTTTATATAATTTTTTTCTGCATCGCCTAATCTTCGCATAAACAAATCTTTCATTAGCAAGGTAAAATTTGCAAGGCTCTTAATTATTTCTTCTTTGTTATCTAACACTACTGCAACACGTGATAAAGCTGCTTTAAATTTATTAATATTATCTTCTGCTTTTAATACAAATTGATCATAATTCATCACCATTCGCATTACAAGTTCAGAAGTATCTGGATTTGTTTCATCACTGTACATCACAGAGTCTCCAATAAAATCCCAAGCCCCTTTCTGTTCAGCACTCAATTGTTCCCTAATCTTATTAGAAACATTACACAAAGAACGTATCTCTCTATTTACATCAATAATATCACGCAAAACATCTTTAACTTCCATTGGAGTATCTGTTTCTCCTAACAAATTGCTGTATATATCCTCAACATAAAAATCCATAAAAAGTTTTTTTAAATATTTCATGTACTTTATTTTTGCATCATTTAACCTTCGCATAAACAAATCTTTTGTTCGCAAAACACAATTTTCAAGAAACTCTTCTACTGATTTCTTTTCTTTTAATATTCCTGCAATCTTCAACAAAACTATTTCAAATTTACTAATATTATCTTTTGCCTTTACTAAAAATTGATTATAGTTTGTCACTATCTGAATTGTAAGTTCAGTGGAATTTGGAATATATAAATCAGGATCAGGATATTTTAAAGATTTCTCAAGAAAATCTAAAGTTTCTTTCTGTTCTGCGCTCAATTTTTCTTTAATCTTATTAGAAACATCAGCAGACAAATTTACATTATTTTCCATATCCTCAAATTCAGATTTATCGTATAAAGTTTTCATGAAATCACTGCCCATTTTCCTATAATAGCAACGATAGCAAGTATTTCTTAAGTAATCAACGTATTTTGATTCCAACTCTTTTAATCTCTGCACAAATATATCTTTGTATGGTCCATCATAATTTGCAATAGCTTTTTCTACTTTTTCCTTTACATGTAATACTTCTACTATATCTGATAAAGTTAATTTGAGTGTATTAGTACTTACTTTCGTTATAAAATTATTAAAGGCCTCTTTCAAACGAATTGTAGCCTGACGATTCCCATTTGGACTATATGTTTTGATAGAATTTTCAAGAAAAATTAAAGCATTTTTTCTTTCCTCATCCAATTCCGCCACAGAGTCCATATAGATTACTGAATAAGATAATATATCATTTGAAATAGTTGCAAATGCAGATGAGTTGTCTGCTTCACTTGGTAAACGTGCAAAAGAATCATTAAAGCAGATCATTTTTAAACGATCTATGTATGTTGATTCTTTGCCTTTAAACGTTTCTGTAAATAATTCTTTGTCTAGTCCATTAAGATCTGCAACAGATTTTTCTGCTCTTTTTTTTGCATCTAATGTCTTCACAATACTTGATATAGCTGCTTTAAGTTTAGAAGTATTAGTGTTTATTATGAACCTATTAAAATTTCTTTTCCCTATAATTACGGCATGATCACTATTTCCAAAAACTTTTGAATCACATTTCATCACAGAATTTCCCAAGAAAACCAAAGCTTTTTTTTCTTCCCACGTCAAGGATTTTAAATGATCATTATAAATACGATAATAAGAATTTAGATCTTTTATACTACTCTCAAACCTAGATGAATTATCTGCATCCCTTAATAAATAACGATGCATATCCTCAAAAGAATGAGTATTGCAAATCACTTTTAGATCCTTCATGTATTCTGCTTCTACATATTTCAATCTTTGCAAAAGTATATCTTTATCTAGATGATTATAATTTTCAAGAGACCTTTCTGCTGCTTTCTTTGCATTTAATGTTTTAACAACACCTGATATAGCTGACTTAAGTTTATAAACATCATGTGTTTCCAATACAAATAAATAAAAAGTCTGTTTTGAATGTGTTATAAGATTATGATCATCTGGGTCATCTGGATTAGAGTTTGTTATAGAATCTTCAAGAAAATTCAAAGCATCTTTCTCATCCTTACTCAGATTTTTCATTATTTTATCATAGTTTATAGTATTTGTAATACTTTTAAATTGATGTGTACTATCTGCCACTTTCAATAAACAATAAAGTCTATCATTAGGCAAATCAACATAAAACGCTCTTTTTAAACCCTTTATGTACACTATTTTCATACATTGTAGTCTTTGTGCCAGTATATCTTTTGATAGACTATCATAATCTTCCATATATCTTTCTGCTATTTTTTTTGCATTTAATGTCCTAACAATACCTGATAAGATTTCTTTCAGTTTATCAATACCTATGTCTGAAATAAATGAGTTAAAACCATCTTTTTCACTTGTGACATCACTAGAACGATTTGGATATGGCTCATACAGCTCTTCTGCAACAGGATTCAATATAGCGTCCTCAAGAAAAGTTAAAGCATCTCTTTCATCGTTACTTAATTGTCTTTTAATAGTTTCTAATGTTTCGTATTTTTGCATTAATATTTTCCTTATATTTTAAATTCATATTTTTAATTTTATATATGTAAATATATTATATTAAATTTAATTTAATAATTAAATATACAATTATGAAAAACACATTTATTTCTTTTAAAATTCATTTTACAAAATTGAAAATTAATAACTATCCTAACATAATAAATTCATGCAAAATTTTCATAATCAAATTTATATGAAATAATTTTTAATATTGTTTACATTTAGAAAAATATTATGTATAATTTAGAAAAAATGAGTTCGTAGTAGGAGAAACTAAATGACCAAACAAAAATTAGAACTTAATACACAACCATTAAAACAATATCACACTAGATACTATAAAATATTATCAATGCTTAAATACTTTCAAAAAAATGCTATTAATTACAATCAAACAAAAATATTAAATACATTAAATTATTTCCTTAAAAAGGATGATATTAAAATAATAACACTCAGAACACTGAGACAAGATTTATGCTTTTTATGTAAAAATGGCATTATTGAAAAAACACTAATCAGATTGGGTAAAGGGAATGGTTCTTATATAAGATATGCTGTTAACAAATATAGCAATAACAACTTGAACCGTTTACTAGAAAGTAAACAATCTATAGTTGAACATGATGCTAATGCGATATATAAATTCACAAAGAAAACACAAAAAAAATATTTACAAAACAAAAGGGTTAAAATTTATAAATCTAAAAATGCAACTAAAAATGTCAGTCATATTATAAATAATAAAAAAGAAATAAAAAATGAGAGAAAAAATGATATTACCTTTAAAATAAACAAAGTTACCAAAGGAAAAACTATGAGATATTTAGATAAAATAGAAGAAAATAAAAATAAAAAAAGATATGAAGAGAGTATTTTGAGGGTAAAAAATTGGTTGAATCAATCAAAGCTTGAAGAATTTGCAAATAGGGGTTATGATAATCAGAGCAATGAAGAGGAATAAAGTAT
>NZ_AYOU01000079.1 GCF_000500065.1 Borrelia hispanica CRI
TTTTATTTCCTTATAATAATAAGCTTTAAGATTTAGAGCTGCATTTATATCTCTATCGTGCAAAGTGTTACAACTCCTACAACTCCACCTAATATCACTTAATTTTAGAGTTGTATTTTTAATACCGCAATTGTTGCATAGCTTGCTTGATGGAAAATATCTATCAACTTTATGTAAATAGGCTCCGTACCACTCTGATTTATACGATAATTGTCTTACAAACTCATGCCATCCTAAATCATTAACACTTTTGCCAAACATTCCTTTTTGCATACTTTTAATTGATAGGCTTTCTATTACTATATTTTTATAATTAGCTACAAAATAATAAGATAATTTATGTAAAAAATCTTTTCTTTGATTTGAAATTTTCCTATGCAACTTGGCAACTCTTAATCTAGATTTAGCTCTATTCCTAGAGCCCTTTTGTTTTTTTGATAGTTTTCTTTGGCATTTCTTGAGTTTACGTTCATTTTTTAGTAAACATTTGGGATGATTGATTTTCTCACCCCCACTACTTACTAAAAAATGCCTCATGCTCATATCAATACCAACTATCTCTTTTTTATTGCATTTAGTTTTATCGTTATTTTTAACATCTAAGCACTCAACTGCTACTGAAATATAATATTTATCATCAGTATCTTTTTCTACTACTACATTTTTAATAACTTCATTGCTTTTAATATTCCTATGTAGAGCCAACTTTACAAATCCTATTTTAGGTAGCTTTATATAATCATTTTCTATTCTTATTGAATTTTTTTGATTATTAGTTCTAAAGGTTTGTCTATTTTTCTTACTTTTATATTTAGGAAATCCTTGTGTTCTATTTCCTTTTTTAATTTCTCTAAAAAAATTACTATACGCAGAATTTAAATCAAGTTGGGCATTGCAAAGAGCTAAACTATCAACTTCCTTTAAAAATGGAAATTCTTCTTTATATTTGCTTGGATAAGTAATAAGACTTTGTTTATTTTTTTCATAATAATCTTTCTTATCACTTAACATTTTGTTATACAAAAATCTTACGCATCCAAATACTTTTGAAAAGTATTTCTTTTGATTAGTGTTAGGATATATTCTGTACTTATAAGCTTTATTAGCACCCATATGTTTTGTTATTTTATAATATTTAACTTGCGTTGCAAATTCATCTCCACCTAAATTTCATAGAAATTATAGGTGGAGTATTCTTTTTAATTTTTTGATAAACTAAAATAAACTTAAAACGTACCTATACCTATATCTCCAATCTTATCTTCATCTTTACTTTTAGCTTTATTGAATACACTAAAATTATCAGAAGATAAAAAGTTAGTAACTGAAATGTTATATTTTGCATCATCAGTAGATACCAAAGTAATTGTTAATGTTTTTTGCTTAAGTAACAATTTAAATAAAGCCTCATTAATTGAAATAGAAAAATAATTAATTACATTAACAGGATACTCTCCCACCATTTTACTATCTAAGTAATTACTTTTATTAAACTTAAAATACGGAACATCAGATGATTTAAAATCTATATCTAATTTGTTGTCATACATAAAAACTCTCTCACCATCAAGCCAACCAAAAAAAACACCTTTAAAATTCATCAAATATCCATTATCAGCTACAGCAAAACGAAACTCAAAATATGGATAGGAAGCTACTATTTTTTCTCTCTCTTCCTTTTGCAAAGACTTAAAATCATCAGAATCTTCATTAATATAATAAGCAATAAACGAAAAATCTTGTACTCTATTTACATTAAGATTTTCACGATAAGTGATACTTCTATACATCTCCCTATCAGAACCACTATGATAATAACGTACGCTCTTTTTTTTCAAAACTTCATTTAACATTTTACTTCTAACAAAAAGTCCAAAAAAAAACAAAAATGCTATAAAAAAACATATAACTATAACAACATATACTTTAAATATAATTACCTTAACCTTACTCATTATATTTCCTCACTAAATATTTACCTAAAAATATAAAACAAAATTTCTAATTGACTAAAAATTCATCAAAAAGATCAAAAAATTGCTTAGAACTATCAACACTAAAATTAAAACTAAAATTAACCTTACTCTTACCATGACTACCACGTTCAACACACTCAACATCAAATTTAAGACCTTGGGTTCTTGACATTTCCCTAAGTTTTAAATGCTCTTCCAATGCAGGATCAAAATAAATATAAAATCCTGTAAGCTCTATTGAATCATCAAAAGGCAACAAATACTCTTTACCGTTTAATTCTAATGGAGCATCATAAAATCTCCACAAATTTTTATGAGCAACTTCAATGCCATTAAAAGAAACCCTTAAAAGGTTAAGGGCTTTTTCGGTCTTAATGTCGAAATTAAAAAGAATATAATTACCCTTATATTTATTACTATTATAAGGATATACAACACGAACACCACCCAAATCATTTTTTAAAACCATCTCTACCTTAACAGTGCTATTATCAGCATTATGATGAATAGTAATTTTCTCTGAAGCGGATAAACCTGAATAACTAAAAATGAATGTTGTTAACATCAAAATAATATTTAATATCATAAATTCCCTGCCCTCCATTATAAAATAGCGGTTAAACTTTTACAATATTTTTAAATCCTAAAAAATAAATAGATAATATATAAAATAGATAGGATTATTATACGTATTAACTTATTATACTATGACTAATAGTACGTCACAATTAACATTATAACAATCAAGATGATAAAATTTTAAACTTATGCGATAATGAACACTTATGAAAAACAAATCAATTTAATAAAGGAAATACTTTATGAATACAAAAACATTATTACCAATAATTACAACTATGTTCTTCATTCAATGCAATAACGCAACAGATGAACAGATACAATATAAAACAAAAATACCAAAAAAGTCTAATACCATACATGATGAATCTTTAAGAAAGATTAACAATCTTACTCAAAACACAATCAATAAACAAATAAACTCTAAATCAATATTAACACAACTTATTAAAGAACCATATGAAACAATTGAAGGAAATAAATTAATTAAAATTTCTCTTTTCTTAATAACTACAACAACACTCACAGTAACATGGATTAAAAACAAAGCCATAAGTATTAAAGGAGAAGATGGGAAACCTTTAAATGAACTTATCAATAAAATAAGATATTCTTATTCAATATCACCTATTAAAGAAAATGGAAATTTTAGTAATAAAATTATGCCTATCGTTCTATTTGAAACAACACAAAATGGACAGGATCTTGAAGTTACAAGCTTTACTTTAACAGATGAACCAGATTTAGATTTTAATAAAAGACAATATTCATCGGTATCTTCTCTTTTCTACACACCACCAAAAACTGAAACATCACAAGAGAATGGATACATTAATGCACATCCATTCTGGATAGCAAATAAAAATAATGAGGTAATAAAAGCACTAACAAAAAATCAATCAATCAAAGCTAAAATAAAAGTTTGCAATAAAAATAGTAAAATCACTACAGAATACAGTATAATTCTAGAAACTCATTATCTATCTCACTTAATAAAAGAAATACTTCAAAAATATCCACAAATAAATACGGTTGCTCCGGAATTTAAACTTTTATAAAGTTTCAAAAAATTATAAAAAACAAACATTATATAAAATAATTATATAAATAATATTACACGTATAAATAACAATATTATTTATACGTGTTAATTTTTTAAGTTATCACATAACAACCAATATTATAACAAATTACAACATTCATAATCACTAAGGTGATAAAATTTTAAACTTATGCGATAATGAAAACTCATGAAAAATCAATTCGTTTGATAGATGGCATGAAGTAATTTATAAATAAAATTAAGGAGAAACGCCTTATGAACACAAAAATTCTATTATCAATACCTACAGTTGTAATTTGCACTCAATGCAATAACACAACAAATGAAAAGTTACAATACGAGGAGAATTTAGCAAAAGAAATTATTAGTAAACGTAAAGAATATATTGAAAAATTTGAAGACCTTCAAAGTAGAACAATAAACCCCACAGAAGAATTAAATAAAAGTCTCAAAGAACCATATGAAACAATTGAGGGAAATAAAACAATTACGGTTTTTGCTTTAGTCATGAATACAAAAACAAATGTAACATGGATTAAAAACAAAGCATTAACTATTAATGGATTAGACAGCAAACCTATAAGCGAACTTCAAAATAAAATAAGATATTCTTATTCAATATCACCTATTTACGAAAATAGAGCATTAAGTAAGAAAATTATGCCTATTGTTCTATTTGAAACAACACAAAATGGACAGGATTTTGAGGTTACAAGCTTCACTTTAACAGATGCACCAAAGTTAAATTTTAATAAAAGAGAATATTCAGCACTAACTTCTATTTTCTACACGCCACCAAAAAGTGAAAAATCACAAGAAAATGGATATGTTAATGCATATCCATTCTGGATAGCAAATAAAAATGATGAAGTAATAAAAGCCTTAACACAAAATAGATTAATCAGAGCTAAAATAAAAGTTAAAAATCCTAAAACTAGATTTGCTGAGGAATACGATATAGAACTAGATACACAATATCTGATATTACTAATAACAGACGTACTAAAAAAGAATCCAGGACTAAACAACGTAGCGCCTAGTTTTAGGCTTAAGTAAATTAAAAAAACCAATCATTAAATTAATTATTAAAAAAAAGATTCTACACTACAGCTTAAGCAAACAATAGTGTAGGATCTTGTATCATAATAACGTTATAGCATTAACTTAATCATAAAACAAAGTTATCATTCGCTTACATCCTTATAATTAAAGAACAAAGCAAAATCTTTAAAACCCTCTAAACATCTTTAATTAATTTATAAGCTTATAATTATAATAAGATACAATAATAAAAATCTTAAATAAGATATATGCACCTATCCCAACATAAGTCAAGAAGTCAATGTCTAAAATGTCCAAGATTAATACCACACTCCCTACTCCCTTAAGTACTTAGGTTTTTTTCACATAATGTGAAAAGGAAATAAAAGATTAGATTATACCTACACATTTCTTAACATATGCATTATCTTATTTTCTCTAAAAAAATATATAGCAATATTCAAATAAAACAAGTATTATCAAAAATAAAAAACAAAACTTAACCAAATATATCTAACCTAATATATCAAATATTAACAGCTTGTACTTTTTAGTCAAAAATGATAACATGAATTATAAAATAACATTACCGTCAAAATCGGTAAAAGGAGAATGTTTAATGAAAAAAATTATTTTAAGCGCCTTTGTGGTATTATTCACTTTAATAAGTTGTGGTGATAAAAAAGTAGACCCATCAAAATATGGAACAGGGACAGGAACTAATTATATTAAATTTATTCAAGATCCAGACAAAGTAACAGCTCTTGCCAAAAACTTTAATGATATTAAAGAACTATTACCTGCAGGAAAAGCTTACAAAGAAGCAAACTTAACTGCAGCATTTAATGCTATTTCTGCGCATGAAACTGCATTCTTAAAAGCATTAGCTCTAGAAAGCGCAAGAAAAAATGCAAAACAAAATGCAGATGCAAACGCAACAGAAATAGACAAAGAATTTGAAACATTCTTAACAGAAAATTTAAAGTTTGTTAAGGGTGGTGATACTGTAAATGGAAGTTACGCATTTATAATGAAAACATTTATAGATGAATTAACAAAATAAAATTATAAGCAAAGCTCTTGCTTTACAAATAAATTAATAATTTATTTGTAACAAAATATGATCTATAAAATTTCAGATAGATTAATAACAGATGTACTACTGGTAGTACATCTGATTTATTTTAAACATCTATTGACACACTTAAATATATTATATTAATAATATCCATCAAACTTAAGCAATTATCACAATACACAACTAAAAATCATATCAACAACCAAAAAAATATAATAAAAATATAGAAATCTTAAAAAACTGAACTATAATGTCATAAGTTGTGTTCACAATGGTTATTCCATTAAATTACTTTAAAAAATAAAAGCTAGAGTATAATGACTCTAGCTTTTATTTATATTTTTACATTACTTCACATAATACTTATTGCATATCATCTGTAATATAAATATTAAATATATCTACTCATACTAAAATGCTTAATTTTATCATGATATTTAAGACTTAAGAGCAAATAGCAAGCACTAAGAGCATCAAGAGCATCATCCCTGCATCTAGAGAGCCCATTATAACTATAAATATCATTAATCACATTTTTATCTGTTATCTTTAAAAACTCGATACTACGAGCATTAAATAAGGGTATAAGAGTACATATTCTTACAAATTTATTACTTAAAGGTTTAACAGCTGATATTTTAAAATAATGATTCATATTTTGTCTTAAAGATGTCATAATTTTTGTTAAAAATCCATACCCATCAGTATTATCCCTATCTTCAATATAAAGGGTATTGATATTAAAATCTTCTGCAAATACACTAATTGCATGAAGAATTGATTCATCACTTATTGGCTTTCTATCTTGATAAATATAAGCATAATATTTATCACCCATCTTCTCAAACACACAAATAGCAGTATTATCCATACCAACAGAAAATGCAGGATCAATATACATAATTGGACTTTTAAATGTATATTCACAATTTAAAACCACTTCATTAAAACATGAATCAACACTAGTAGTCCATTCCCCAAGAAGTACACGAGCCTTATATGCAGACAAATTCTTATAAATTGCCTCTTGTGTTTTAACAAAATCTTCTGAATTTAAAGGATTATCATAAATACTAAAATTATATGTTCTATACACATCCCTATTATCAATATAATCGATCTTAAAGTAATGCGCAGGATGATCTGGATTTGTGTCAAAAATAATTATGCCTGGTTTTTGTCTGAGTCTTTTCATAATCTCAAGCAAAGTTTCTTTATGCATCAAAGTTGCCTCATTAACATAAACCAAAGCAGAATTACCACCTCTAATTTTTGTAAAAGAATCAATATTTTTACCACCATAAATATTAAGTGTAAGACCTGCAATAGTACATGTAACTTGTCTTGAATCTTTCAAAAGATATTCTATATTTAAAAGACCACATATTTTTTCTATCTGTTTTAATGTATTTGCAAGCAAAGTACCAATGGAACTTCCCACAATAAAATTATTAGTATCTTTATGATAATACTCTCTATTAACAATTAAAAGTTTAATAAGCAAATATGATGCCAAGAACGTCTTACCACTAGATATTCCTCCATTAAAGATTATCTTAGAACAAAAATTATTATCAATATCTTTAAGCACTTCTTTTTGTTTTAAGGTTAAATATTTATCTTCAAACAACTTAAAATCAATTTTATTATCTTTATTTTGTAAAAAAGAACTAATATCAACATTAAATTTTTTCTTAAATTTTTTTTGTAATTTAAGAAAAACAGGAAAATTATTTAATTGCACAACTACTCCAACTTTAATCCCTTGGAATTAAAAATTTTCTTTAATTTAAGCAAACATCCATAATCTTCTTTCATTTCATTTAAAATAATCTTTTTAGATAGTCGATTTTTTTTATAAATTTTATATCTTAAATCTAACTTCAATTTTTTACATAAATTTTCATCATCATTATTATTGATATCTTTGGTTAAATTTAAAATCTCTTCATTAAGACTAATGAGCCTTTTTAAATCAGAATTAATAATAATTTGCTTATATTTTAAATGAGAATTTATATAAGAATTTGCAACTTTATAAAATGATTTATAAAAACTATCACGTTCTCTCTCAAGCATATAAGCTTGACATGTTGCATCACGAGCAAGAGAATCTAAATCAACATTCAAGCAAGCATTAGTATCAAAATTATTTGAATCACTTACAACTTCACCCAAAATATTAATCTTAGCTTTTAAAACAGTAGATTCTCTAACCCCTAAAACCTTTGCTATATCAGATATACTTAAATTTGATTTAAACAAAATACTATATTTTAATTCTTTATTTTTAAATACCATTTAAATAAATTGTAAACAAGTTTTTACAAAAAGACAAGAGCAATTGAATTTTAATACAACAAAAAAATAATATGCTATTAAAAAATTTAACAAATAATTAAATATTAGTAAACAAATTTATTTATCATTAAAAAAAACAAAACCACAAAATAGATATTGGACTAATCCAATATCTTAAGAAAAGGAGAAAAGCATAGTTAAAAATCATTCTAATGCCAAGCTTCATCATTAACAAACAACTCAACTTTAAATACAGTTTAACATAAAAAACAATTTAAATAAACAAAATTTGATATTTTTTGATATATTATATATTAATGTAATAATGTATTAAACCATAACAATTATAAAGTCAAAAAATTAACAAAATAATATTAAAATTCTAATTTAAATAGAAAAATATTAAAAAAAACATGCAAATATTATAAAATATTAACTATAATCCTCTCATGTCAAGACAAAATTCCTGACATGAGAGAACTCATAAAACACTCCTAACAACTCTTAAATATTAAAGGGTTTATTGGAAACTCTGGCCTCAAAGTACCCCAATAAACCCTTTAAGGTAACAGGTCCTTATATTAAGAGTGACACATTGCATGTCAATCTGTACTAACTATAATATATAACAATTTAAAACATTTTGCAAACATTTTTTAAAATTTTTTCAATTTTTTTTAAAAAATTATCAAAAAAGATAAAAAATTTATCATTTTTGACAATTATACAGTAAAATAATCTCATTTATTGATAAAAATCATAATACAAAAAAATCAAATTCATTACAAAAAACATAAATTTTATCTTAATAATTTGCATAATTTACTAGATTTATTTCTAAAATCTCTGCTCTATACATATAATAAATATGCAATAAATTTATTTATACAAAATTCAAAGACTTTTAGAAATAAATCTAAATCCAATCCCATTAAAATACAATCATCCCACTAAAATACAATCAATTAATTTTTCACTCTTTTTAAAGATTCAAATTGAGCCACTATTTTTGCTAAAAATTCTTTTTCATCTGAGAAAACTCGCTCTAAAAGAAAACTTGTAAGTTTGGCATTTTTTTTATAAAATGCATAAGCATCAGGACATTTAAGCTGAAATCTTAAAGGTCGCAATGGATTCTGCTTAGATCTTTTTATAGTAACACCCTCTTTATTTCTTAGCAAAAACATAGTCCCATTAATACCATTGTTAATAACATACTTCTCTTCAACAATTCCTTCCTCAATAGCAGTGGCTATTTTTAAATATTTATATGTCTGAGTTCTAGCAAGTCTATAATCTTTTGCAAAATCATCAAAACTGGCATAATTATCAAGTTTATAATATTCATTATCTTTAATTTCTTTTAACACTTTCATCGCTTCAATTTTACAAAAAATTTCTTTTTGAAAATTAATTTTCAATCTCTCTTTAAGCTTATTATAGTGAATAGATACTTGTTCTTCTGGCGAAATATTTTGAGTTAAATTCCTCTTATTAACCTCTATTCCCATTTCTAACCCTCCTTTGCTTTTACGTACACTAAGTGTACGTAAGTTATAATGTAAGCTTAAACAACAAAATTCTTAATCTTGTCCATCAAAACTGAGAGTGTGTTTTGATACTCTCTTATATAATCTTTATTTAAATCAAAAACATCATTTCTAGCTATTTTTCTATTTAAATCTTCCCTCTCTGATATGGTACCCAAAAAATTGTCATTTTCCTTTAAAATGTTTAATAACTCTTTATGTGTATTATTTCTTTTGAATTTAGTATTAACCAAATAAATAGGAGCCTTTATAGATAATTTTTCTATAAAAAAATTAAACAAATCTAAACTTTCAACTGCCCACTTTTCTGCTGTAATTGGCACTACAATGTAACTGCTACATACTAAAGCATTAGTTAGAGTAAAATCTAAACTAGGATTAGTATCAAGTATTATATAATCGTATTCAAATTTTAATAATTTTAATTGTTCTTTTAATCTAAATTCTTTATATGGAATAGATTCAGAATTAAATTTATGCAAAGTTAAATAACTTGGTATTAAATCTAAATTGCTATTAACATTTACAACAGCATTATCAATATGCAAATTAGATATTAAAACCTCATATATATTTCGATTAAATAAATCTACTCCTCTTTCCTTTATTATCTTAAAATAATAACTAGTGGTAGATGCTTGGGTATCTATATCGATAATTAACACCTTAAAAGATTGAGATAGGAGAGTAGCAAATATTAAACTGGTTGTACTTTTGCCTACTCCACCCTTAATTGATGCCACTGTAATTACTTTTGTCTCTTTTCTATCCATCTTGGAACAATACCCCCTTCCGGTAATTTTTTCCCATAAAACGCATAAAGTTCCCTCTCTAATTCTAGGAGTATACTTAGCAAAGTTTGATAATAGGAACTTCCAATCTTACCTTTTTTTAATAAATTATGCAGCCCACTTAGATAACAAAAAACACCACCTTTCTTAAATCTGAATTCAATATATTCACATTTTCTTAAAGTATAAGTCTCTCTTTTATTGAAGTTTTTTACCAAAAATGCTTTGTCTAATTTTTTAATCCCATAATAAATACCCAAAAAATTATCATCATTTCGTATGGAAAATAAATGAAACATACTGATATCTTCTATGTTAAAAATTCCCCTAAGGGATATAAAAAATTTAGTAGGTTCATTCTTGCTTATTCCAAACGCATAAAAATCATTAAATATTTTAGTATGATATATCTTACGGTTATTAATCTCTTCTACTTTAGAAAAGATATTTTTACCCTTTTTCTGATTCTTGGGATCTATTTCCTTTTTCTTCTGCTTCAATAACTCTAGTAAAGCCACCATCCTTCCTTTTCCTTGGTATAATAAATTTTACTTTATTGTATCAAGCAGTTCGTAATAATACGTATTATCAACTACTTTACTATATTTCAATTCATCTTGAGTATTAATAAATTTCTTTAAAGCTGGTATTAATATGCCAATATCCAATTTATGCCTCAACTGTTCTAATAATATACTAAAAATATTGTTTTTTATATCATCTCTTTCTTTTGTTTTTGATTTGCACCTCTCAGTATTCCTTTTTATTTTTTGAATTAACAAATCTAAGTCCTTATACTTATCTTGTTCTATAATAAAATGGGGCTTATTTTTGTATCTTTCATATATTTTGTTCATTTCTTGACTTAAGACATCTTCTTTATAATTTTGACTCTCCAGTTCCTTTCGTTTTAAGTCCAATATTTCTTTGAGTTTCTGCAGCTTAATTTCTTGCTTTCCAATTTTACCTTCAGTATTTTTCAAATATCCCGTCTCCTCTAGAAAGCCCTTGACGCAATTGGGAGTGCCCTCTATTAACTTTCCTTTAAGTAAATTTATTTCGTCTAAAGATAGGGCTTCTATGGCTTTCTCATGCCTTTTGATTTCCTTTATAAGTTCTATCTTTAAATCTTTTTCTATTTTTGAATTTAATAAAACAAGAGGAAGATCAATTTTAAAGTGACATTTGCTTATGTATTTTTTTATTATCCTCTCTTCTATCTTTTTATTATTATTTATATTATTAATACACTCCCATTTTGGACTCCCATTTTCTTGAATATAAGTTTCTATTCTCTTTGTAAATTTATCTATCTTTTCTTTTTTTACGTTTTGGAAATATTGATTTATCTTAGTATGACATGCTTTTTTTGGATATTTTAGCTTATAGTAAATTTCGCTGCCGCATTGCTTGCCTAGATGTTTACAATAATTTAGTGTGATTTTGAATTTTTTTTCAAGTTCATATAGATAATTTTGTAGTGTTTTTATTTTGACTGTTTGTTGTTTGTTTCTAGTTAAGTTTCCATTAAAAAAATATAAAATGTTTGTTTGTGTATATTGTTTTAATTTTAAATTCATAAAATTAAGTGTTGATATAAGTACAATCAAGTTGTATTGGTATCTATTGGTTTTGCCTTTTATTTTTTTGATTTCCATTGTTTACTCCTAATATAAGTATTTATAAGTCTTAAGTTAATTAATAGTACAATTTATCTTAAAAGTAAATACTTGTTTTAGCAAATATGAAAATAAATTAATATTTATTTTTTTATAAGATTAAATATTGTTTATATTTTTTTAATTGTGCTTTATTTCTTTTAAAAAGGCTTTACAAACTTGTGTTTTTGCTATATTATAGAATTAAACACTTGTATTAAGAGCAAATAAGTACTAATAATTTTTATTTAAAATTAATGAGAAATGGACGAGCCTTGTTAAGGCAAGTCATGTAAAATTTTATGGATGGTATTAAATCATGAATTTTGTGTTTGATTAATTTTGAATTAACTTTAATATTTAGATTAATTATATTGCCTGAAATAAAACTTAGAGATATAATTTATATAATTAAAGTCCCAATGTGGGACTTTAAAAAAAGAGTAAGAAGGATATTAGTGTATTTTTAAATTTACTTTTTTAACTTGCTACATTTTTTATATACATCAATAGCTATGGGTTTTGTTTTGTTGATATAATGCTTTAAATGTTTTATATTTTCTTGTATTGTTTGTAATGTATGTTCTTCTTTTAAATTTTTTGGATCAAATAATGTAAATGGTGGGAAATTATAATTTGAAAATTTTTGTCTAGCTCTAATTAAAAAGGTTTCAAGATATAATACATAACTTGTGAGTTGTGTTTCATATATGCTTAAATTTTTAAGTGTAGGCTCAGTAGGTGGCTCAGGTTCATTTGTAAGCAATGCTATTGATTTGCAACTAAATGTGATAAATTGCAGCAATAAAATAATTAAGATTACTATTGATTTTTTATTCATTTTTTCCCTCCTTTTTTATCCTTACTGTTTATCTTATCCAATTCTTCTTGTAGTAATTTTGTTTTGATTTCAATAAGATTATTGCGTTCAGATCGCAATTCTTCAATTAAAGCTGTATCAGCATCAGTGTTAATTGCATCGATGAGTTTTGATATTTTGTTTAATATAGTTTCAAGCTCTAGTACAATTTGTTTACATTCTTTTGTTTCCATTTTTTGTAGTGCTCTTGTGTAAATATTATTCATATATTTGTAAATATCGATTACTTTCTTGATACCAGTTTGAAAAAGTTCGTCGTCTTGTGAATCGCTGTATACAAAAAATTCTATTAGATTTTTTAAGACAATTAGTCCAATTTCGGTATTAGTTTTATTTAACATAATTTATTCCTTAAATCTCCTTATTTAAATAAATTTTTTACTTTTTATTTTGTTTATCAATTAAATGCTTGAGTAAATGCTTAATCATTTTAACTATTTCAGCTAATACAGGTTTTAAGAATAAAGCCAAAGGAATTAGTATAAATAATGTAATGATTCCAATAATTATGAGTTTTGTCTCGGCAATATTTGATAAAAATTCAAATACTGTATTCATATTTTCCTCCATTTTAAATTTAAGTTAGATGTATTTTTTGTAGAAAGAATAAACCATCAATTTTGTTATGTTTATATGTTAACATATTTTTAACAAAAATTAAATATATGCAACAATTATAATTTAAGAAGATGAGGAACATCTTGATTTTCATCGTTGTTATATATATAACTCCTTAATCTGTACCATCCATCAAGAAGATTGATAGTTGTATTGTGTTGTTTCCCGCTGTAGGAATATATAATATTGTATTGTGATGCATTACTATTCTCTGAAAATCTCAAGTAAATTATTTTAGTCATGGTACTATTTGGATATTTATCTCCTTTAAGAGCAAGCATTATTTGAAGATATATATTTTGTTCTTTAAAATTTCTTGGAAACCTTAATTCTACTTTTTCACCTGTTATCTCTATCTTTAATAATTTGTTGTGAAATTCATTATAAGAGTAATAAACATCGGGTGTAGGTTTTATGCCCCAATATTGAAAATCATCAGGAATCCCTTTTAAATAACTATATTCTAGTGCTAATCTATATAGTTGTTTGTTTGTAGGATTGAAAGCAAGAAATTCTAATTCCATGTTAGGATATTTGTATTCTGGCATTTCTGGTATTATAGATTGTAATTTTGACTCTAATTCATAGCTTTTGAGATAAGAGATATTGATATTGTTAGCAATGCTTGTAATTTGTTTTAGTTGTTCAAGAATTTTTTCTGTCTGGGTTTTTAGGTTGTTTAAATTAGTGATTTCTGTAAAAATTTGTTTTAATTTGTCTATAAATGTTTGAAATCCAATTAGTTCAAAATCTCGTCTTTGTGGATTGTAGATTGATATTTTGCTTGAACTTATGTTATCTCCAGCTTGATTTATATTTTGAATCAATATTTCCTTGATTTTTTTTAAAACATCATCAAGTGTAATTTTGTTTGTTTCGTTCTTAAGACCTATTAGTTTAGATATTGTCTTTATATACATTTTTTCTACATGAGATTCATATTCAAGTAATTCTTTAGATATTATTTCTCTAATTACTTGTTTAAAATCTTCAATACCTTTATAAAAGGTATCTTTTTTAATTTGTGTAAGTAAATTTTTATATGTAATTGCATAAGTCTCTTCAACAATATCGTCAATGGGAATTAAATCATTTTCATTTACTGTGATTTTTCTGTTAAAATCTTTTATTTGTATACTTTCTTCTGTATTGTCTTGTTCATTTTCCATATACCCTCCTTATTATTTTGTTTTTTATGACATGAATTTATTTTATTTCTTTGTTATTAATATCAAAAATTTTAATGGTTCTCCCTGCAGGAATTAGAGATTTTATAAATCCATAAGTTGAATTTTGAAAATCCTTTGGAATGTAGTTGGATACAAGTTTTTTAAGTTTGCCTTGATGTTTAACTATAATAGTTTTTAATTTTCCTTTTATTTTACCAGCTATTTTAAATTTAATTGGTGATCTTATATGTTCAAGTAATGTTATGATAATCTCGCCAGGTATATTTGGATTAACATTAATCTCAATTCTTGCATGTAAAAATGCTTTAAATATTAAATGAAAACTTTCGTCTGTTCCTATTGATTTTATTGCAAATATTAATGCTTTGATATAATTTATTAAATCTTTTTTAAGTCCTTTTTTTAAGTGAGATGCATTAAATAGTGATAGCATTAGTAATGCAATGTATCTTGAATTGATACTTTCATCTACGTTAATAGAAGCAAAATTTTCAAGTAATTGATTAAGCTCTTTTAATAATTGTTTTTTAAAATCAAGTTCGCTTTGTATAATTTTTGCAATCTGTGTATTTTGTAAAAAGTGTGGAATTGTTTTCATTTCTTATTCTCTTTCTATTATGAGCCTTGAATTTTCATCAAAAGATATAAGTTCGTTTGCTTTAATTTCAATGTCATTATTGAATTGAAATTCACTTTCTGTGATTTCTGTTATTTTGGTATTTAAATTTTCTTTTGTATGAATACCAATTCTCATTTTTTTAATTCCTTGTAGTAAACTTACAGGTCCTAACAAGTCTTGATAACGAAAGGAGATACCCATATCTTTATATTTATTTTGAAATATTTTTTTATAGATTTCTCTTATATTTTCATCTATTTCTTTGTGGATGGATTCTGTTTCGGTTTTATATAATACTTTTAAGTATGCATATTTAATTATTCCCAAGCTAAACTTGTATGTTTTTTGTTGTCCATTTTTATTTAAAAATTCAAGTTTTATTTTTCCTTTAAATGCTGTTCCGCATGGAGCAGTATTATATATTGCTTGCCAAATTTGTATTTTTGTATCTTGCGTAATGTCTGATTGTGTTCTATATTCTTTAGTAGGTATTATGTGAATTTGCATTGTTCCTGCAGAACTTATAATGTTTGCATATTCTATTTGTGGAATTTCTAATAATGCTTGTTTGATTGCCTCATAAGTTGAGCTTTTGTGTATACTTAGGGAATGTTGTAGTTTTTTGAAATATTTTCCTCCTTCTTTGAGTGTTTCAAATAATTCATTTAACACTTGAATTATTTCCATGTCAATGGCAGAACTTGGGTAATTGATTATGTCAAAAATGGAATTGTCTTTTATAAGAATATTGTATTCTCTCTTCAGTATTTCTTTTTTTATATTTTGTATGTCTTCTATTGATTTTGTAATAATTCCAATTTCTTTGTCAAAGACTATTTTCATAAATTATAATCCATATTTAAAGTATCTCCAGCTAAAAAAAATTGTAATGTTATTTTTTTGTTCTTTTTTTTTATTTTGATATTTAATATGTCTATGTCTAGCATTTTTAATGCATTTGCAAAAAAGATTTTAATTTCTTCTTCTTTTTGTGTCTTTAAAAGTTTTATGAAGAAATTAAAATCAAGACCATAATTTTTGTCATAAAGACTGCCAATAGGTGTTTTTAAATATAAAAGCAGTCTTTGTTTTCGCTCATCAAGGCCATCTACTATTTTTAAATCATTGTCAAAAATTATTTTAAATTCATTATCTATTTTAATATCCATTTTTAATTACCTTAGGTTGCTGCCTAGGTAATAATTATAACATTTTTGGCAAAAATAATATATTATTTTGCCAAAAAAATTAATTTATTTAAAAAATATTTAGATTAATTTAAACATTAATTTAGATTTGATATAAAAAAGAGACTCTTTAAACTAAAGAGTCTCCAAGGTGAGAAGAATATAAAAATGAGATTCGTTGATATTTTAAATAAAATTTAATTTTCTTGCTTTAATTTCTTCATTTAGAGCAAACAATCTTTAAATAAGAAATAATTCTTTTTCTTGTGATGTAGATTGACATCTAGAGTTGTTGATATTTCTTAATTTAGATTTTCTGTAGTACTTGTCTTTTGCAAGTGAATCACAAAAAAATCTTAAGAGAATAAACGAAGATAATACTATTTCATACACTTTATAACACTTTAACCTTATATAATTGCTTTTTATTATATACCTTGTATTATACATTTTTAATTAATGATCTTCAATAAAAAAGTATAAAAATTGACAGTTTTTTTACATTTTTTATTATTTGACTATACTTATAAAGTATAAATTTTTTTAATTAAAAACCCTTTAATTTTTATATTAAACAAAATTAATTATTTTAAGATAATTATAATGATTGATAGTGAGATTTATTTGTCATAATTTTTAAAAATTATTTCTGCATATCATTGGCACTTTAATTTTCATAATCGTAATTTTGGGTATTTATAGGTAAATAAAATTATAATTTCTTTTATAAATATAGAAAAAAACACATGTTCCAAATATAATCACTAGCAAATAGCTAGTGATATTGTCAATATATAAGTTCTAAAAAGAAGTTGCAAAAACTTTAAAAAAGTTGCTAATGATTATATTTTTTAATGTTTTTATTGCTTTTAAATATCGATTATAAAGCTTACCATTCTTCTTCTCTGTTGTACTCATCTTGGTAATATTCATTGTTGCTGGAATCTTCTTCATCTAAAGATGAACATGAAAGCATAGTGAGTAACAACACAAATAAATATTTTTTCATCTTTTATCCTCTATCTTGAATTTATACCAAATATCAAGATATATTTAGTACAATTTAGATGTTATCAAAATATATTATGAAAGTCTAGGGTTTAAAGTTTTTTGTTTAAGATTTATGCCCAATATTTTTTATATGCTGAGATAATAAGCAGTATTAAAAAGCATTTTCTATTTTATTATTTATTGCCTAATGCATATTTAGATTTTATTGACATTGTGGTTTTAAGGCAGAAATTATAAATTAATATTGTAAATAATAAAATTAGTGGTATGTTTGTAGTATTCTTTTTGGAAAAAACGCGAGGTGAAGAATGCAGAGAAATAATATATTATTAGCTGTTATTTTAATGCTATTTATAGGTTGTGATTTAGATTCTGGTATTGGTTTGTTAAGAGGTGTGCTTGATAAATTTGATGAAAAGTCTATAAGTAGTGATGGAATGATTGGTTTTAAGAATGATGATGTTAATGGGATTAATGGAAAAGATAAAGGAAATTTAGGAAAAAGAGAAGGGCTTGTACCTAATGTTGAAGGGCTTTTGCCTAATGTTGCTGAAAAACAATATTTAGAGCCAGGTGATATTGATATTAATGATATTGATAATATTGATGTTGATAAAATTAATGATTATACTTACCCTTGGGATAGTAGTCCTAAATCTTTTCGTATTTTGCTTAAAAAATTAGAAAAAGCACGGCAAAGAGTTCAGCATGCATATGATATTTGGGGTAAAGCTTGTTCTGCAGAAAATATTGCTTCTGATCTTTGTGATGAGGCTCTTGTTAAATTGCATGAGTTTGTTAAGGCTAAAGGTGGTGCAAATAGCATTAATTATGCCGATGATGAGTATTTTGAACTTGCAAAGGACTCTGATAGGAAATTGGATGATTATCAAAAGGCTGTTGCAGAGCAAAAGAGGGCTTGTGAAGATGTAAAGAAAGCCAATGCTTATTGTTTAAAATTGGAAGCAACCATAGAGGTTTTAATGTCGCCTTTTATGCCTGAAGAACAGGAACCTCAAGATGATTCATCAGAACTTCAAAGTGAGCAAAGTGAAGATTTGACTGAAGATCAGTTTGAAAGTTAGCAGTTGTTTAGATTTGATGGTTGATTTTTGGGAATGATAACCTGTATAGGTTATCTATTAGATTATTTATTGCTATTCATTGTAAATTTTATAAATGAATTACCAGGAAATGTTTATTTTCTGGTAATTTGTTATGTTAGTTGTTAAAAGTAATTTCTCTAAAGATAAGATCAAAGTTTAAGTTTAGTTTATATGTGCATCAATTTAATAATATTAATTTAAAAAGGCAATTGTAATCTTTGAAAGATAGATATACAATGAAAAAAAATAAATTTTAAAGGGAGTTAAACTTGTAAAATACAAGTATTCTATGATTAGAAAGTCAATATTAATTAGTGTTGATATATTTAATACTTTAGAGTAAATGATTTGTGGGTTAAATTATTTTTGATAAATTATTTTAATTATACTCTCTATTGTATGGTAATATTGGCATGTGATAGTAGATTAATTTTAATCTAGAAGGAGATATATTTATGGAAAAGGATTTTTATAATTCGTTTTTGTTTTTATTGTTACTTACAGATATGAGTTGTGGTTTAAGTACCTCTACAAGTAGTTCTAAATTTCCTGATGAAAAATTGCCTTTAAAAAAATTTACTGGTAAGAATGTAGATGCTGAGAAAACAGATTTTAAGAGTCAAGACTTAGAGTTAGAATTTGATTTAAAAGAAGGCACAGTGAAAGCAATGGGAAGACAAGGAGAGGGACAAGAAGGGACACAAGAGGGGGAACAAGAAGGGACACTAGAAGGGACACAAGAAGGGACACTAGAAGGGACACTAGGAGGGGAACTAGAAGGGACACTAGAAGGGACACTAGAAGGGACACAAGAAGGGACACTAGAAGGGACACAAGAAGGGACACTAGAAGGGACACTAGAAGGGACACTAGAAGGGACACTAGAAGGGACACTAGAAGGGACACAAGAAGGGACACAAGAAAATATTGTGTCAATTAAAAATTTTTATTCAGGTCTTATGTATGATGATAAGAAAGTATTTAATTCTGTACAAAAAATGGCCAGTGGTTTTGAGGGTTATAGTGATAGTGAGGCATATAAAGATGATCAACCTAGGTTTTATCGTGTATGGGACAATTTGGGTATTAATAAACTTTCACATATTATGTCAGAATATTTTCGTCTTAATAAGAAAAGAAGTGATGTTCAATGGAAGATGATGGATTTTGGTGTTAAAAAGATAAAAGAACAGTTTAATAATAAGTTAAATGAGTGCGATCGTAATTATGCATTAGGATTTAAAGACGCTTTTCAAAAAGATGATTTTAATACAATTTATGATGGCATTGTTTCTGTGATGAAGGCTTATGAGAATAATTTAAGTATTTTTGAGAGTGATTATGAATGTCTTAAAATTTTTAGACGTATACAATCTGGTTTTTCCGTAAAATTACGTTCATCTTTTAATTATGTAAGGGATCTGTTAACTGACTTTAATGTTGAAGATGAGTCACAATCTAAGATGTATGTTTATTATGACTTTTGTGTTTTGTTTGGAAATGGTACTGGTAGTGATGGGAATGGTAATAATCGTTATTTACAATTTGTTGAAAAATGTGAGCCGATTCTTGAATTAATGTCGTCACTTAAAGAAAAAATTGAGTTTGAGATTGAGGATGATTCTGTAGTAAGTCAATTGCTTGAAGTTTTGAATGAGCTTGGCAATAGGTTTAAATTGTATTTAAAAGAAGTGTTTCCCAGTGTTATTTCTGATGATACGTTTTTTGAAGGTTTGAATAGTTATGAAACCGATTTTGAAAATTTGAAAGCAAGGGTGATGTAATATTTGTTGTAAAAAACTAATATCCAGATATTAATGGATTTTGGATATTTAAATTATCATGTAGTAAAAGATAGTTTAAAATATTCAATAAGAAAGTTTGAAGATTGTTTGATTTATTAGAATGATTAAGTAGTTATAATTTTTTCAGTATTATTCTTAATTAAAATAAAAGCATTAGCTTTAAAGTGAAACTTTAAGGCTATATAATTTATTTTTTGTATTGATTATCATTAATGTAAAATTAGTGCTTTACAAGTGATAATTTGTAATTGATGTTTTTATACAGTTTATGATGATTTAGCTAGTATAGCATATACATTATGGTATAGGTTATAATGTATGTTTAATTTAATATTAAAGAGGATATTTGGTGGTTAAAGGCAAAGTTTGTATTTTATTATTGTTTTTAATATTGATAATAGGTTGTAATTTTAAATCTATCAAAAATGGTGAAATGTATAAAAAGGGCTTGTCCGAGAAGATTTCTTTTAAAGATAGAATAGGTTTGGTAGATTTTGTTTTTGATGATTTAGATGAATTTAAAATATCTAGTGAAAATCAGGAATTTGTTATGTGTTTAGAGAGAATTGTAGGGGATCCTGATATAATGGTTTCTAAGACAGATAAAACATATAAAAGAAATGAATTTTATAATTTATTAAAAAAGATGAATACAGAAGATATTGACAAAATTATGGCATTTAATGTGATTTATAAGGATTTAAAGAGAGTTGAAAAAATTATTTTTGATCTTAAATGGCATAAGTTAAGAGATATTTTGGATTTTTATTTTCAAGATTATAAAAATATTTATTTTCTATCTTTAAAGAGAATCTTTGGTATGTTTATTGCTGGTAAAAATGTGATTCATCCTAATGATACAGTTGAGCATCATTCTTTTATTTTAAATAAATTTGTTAAAGATTTAGAGAATATTAGAATTTTTGATTCTTGTTTTGTAGACTTGTGTGATAATGAGAAAAGAGTTATTTATTATATGTGTAATGTTATAAGCAATATGAGTGTTGCTTTTGGTAAGTCTGTTTCACATTGTGGTTATGAGTTTTATTCAATGTTAGGAAAGTTTGGTAGTAATGGGATTCAAAGTATAATAAAAATCCATTTAGATATTATTGGCAAGATATGTGAAATTGAAAAATTATATTCTGATTATCTTTATGATAACATTATGGATCAAAAGGAGACATTTGCTTTTCGAAATAAAAAATATTCTTTGCGTAGAACATTTAGTACCATAAAAACTGCATATGGTGTGTGTTTAAAGGGTATTTTTGATAATAAAGATATTAACACCATATATAATAGTCTTGTAAATTTTAATATTGTTGATTTTAGTTGTTTAGATCAACTTAAAGCTGATATTGTTGTTTTTATTGATAATTTTAAATTACAATTTGCTGTAAAATAGACTAAAGGTAATTTGAGGATTCAATTTTGGGCTGCAGATTTTTATCTAAGCTATTTATTTATTTTGCAGCATTGATCATAAATATATTAATATTATTGTATTAATAGGTTATTAAGTTAGTATAATGTTATTTATAAAAGGGGGATATTTATTGTTTAGGGTAAGAAAAGGTTTCTTGTTATTTTTTTTATTTATCGTTGTTATAAGTTGTAATTTAGAATCCACAGAAAGTGTTGATAAACCAAAACATTTTGGCAAAATGAAAAGTGTTAAAGTAGTGGAAACCATTTCTAAAGTAGAACATTTTGATAAAGTAGAACATTTTGATAAAGTAGAACATTTTGATAAAGTAGAACATTTTGATAAAGTAGAACATTTTGATAAAGTAGAACATTTTGATAAAGTAGAACATTTTGATAAAGTAGAACATTTTGATAAAGTGGAACGTTTTGATGCAGTAGAACGTTTTGATGCAGTAGAACAAGATCTTGAGTCAAGTGTGTCTTTTATAGAACTTTCTACTAATGGCAAAGTTGATGATTTAGATTGTAATTTGCCACTTGTTAAGCTTTTAAGTGAATTTGGAATGTCTTCAGGTGATAAAGAGTTTATAAAGTGTATTTTGCATCTAGAAAGTATTATGACTGCTTCTTATGTGGAGATTCCTGAGTATAATGAGACATATACAAAAGATGAATTTTATAATCTCTTAAAAGATTTGGGTGCTGATAATGTTCGCAAATTGTCAGTATTTGTTGAAGCTTGGAAAGCTTACAAAAAAGTGATATCTTATTTTAGAGTTATTAAGCCAAAGATTAAGTCGGATGATGTACTGTTTAAGTTAAAATCCAATTTTTGTGTTGCGATTTTTAGTTATTTTCAATTTTTAAAGAAAAATTTCAATGAGTTTGTTGTTGTTAAAGATAAAGATAAGGTTTTTAGTCCTAATTTAATTATAGCTTGTATTTATGAACTTAGTAGTGTTGCAGTAGAGATTTTGTATATGATAGTTTTTGATGGTTGTTATGACAAACTGTCTGAAGATGATAGAGATGCAATTCTTTTTGTTAAAGATTTACTAGTACAAGATATGCTAATTGTTCCTAGTGTTTTTAATTTTGAAGGTTGTAAGATATATGATGATTATGAATTTTATCGTGTGTTAGGTAAACTTGGTGCTGATAAGATGGTGGAGGTGGCAAGGATTTTTGTAGATTTAAATAAAAGAATGGACTTGCTATTTGATTCAATTAATGCTTTTGATGGTTATATAGCTGCAGAGAAAGATGATAAGAGGAAAGATAATTTTCGAAATGCTAAGAATGAGTTTTTATATTCATTTCATCATAATGTAAAATTAATATATTTTATTAATATTAAACGTGCGTTTAATTCTGATGATACTGATGATATATATTCTAATATTATGAAACTTTTTACTTCTTTTAACCCTTATATGGGAGGACTTGAAGATAGAGTATGGTATTTTCTTATGGACATGGATGTTATAAAGAAAGTATTTATATTTGACTTAATTTAATTTGGATTTAAGTTGTTATTCAAGCTAGATTAAGTCTTATTTTTATTAAAATTTGAGTTATTATTAGGATTTATTAATAAGTTAAGGATAGGAAAAATTATATTTTAGATTTTGCAAAAACTTGCTCTGGTTTTAACATTGATAATAAATATGAATTGCTATATATTAGGTTGTTAATTGATAATAGTATTATTTATAGTTAGTTAATGCTATCATAATTTATGAGAGGAGATATTTAATGGTTAGATTGGGTAAATATGTTTTTTATTTTTTTTTGTTTGTAGTTGTCATAGGGTGTAATTTAAAATCTGCTAAAGATAAAGGTAGTGATTCGGTACTAAATAAGCATGTGAGTAGAAGGCCATCCCCTGTATTATCTACTGTAATATTTTCTGTTGATAGACAAGTTGATGATGATTTAGATTTGAACTTGACACTTGTTGAGTTTTTAGACAAATTTGGAATGTCTTCGGATGAAAAAAATTTTATTTTGCATTTAGAAAAAATTATAACCGATCCTGATTTATTAACTTTTGGGAGTAATAAAATATATACAAAAGATGAATTTTGTAATCTCTTAAAAAATTTAGGTGCTGATAATGTTCGCAAATTTTTAGTGTTTATTAAAGTTTGGGAAAAATACAAAGAAGTTGTAACTTATTTTGAAAATGTTATTGCAAGGGTTAAGTATAATGATGTAATAGAAGAGTTGAAATCTGATTTTTTGATGAAGCAAAATTATTATGTTGATTTAGTAAAAGAAAATTTTAATGCTTTTATTGAAGCCCCAGATAATTATGCTTTAAGTCAAGTTTCTATTTTGGAATTAGATAGTTTTAAAAGGAAGGCTGAGTATCTTTATGTTTTTGATGATTGTTATACAAATCTTTCACAAGATTATAAAAATGTGATTCTTTTTGTTAGAAATATATTGACAAATTCTAATATTGGTTTTGCTAAAGGTTATAAGACATATAATTCTGGTGAATTTTATTTATTACTAGGTAAGCTTGGTTCTGAGAAAATAATAGAAATGGTAAAAATTTTGTCAAATTTAAAACAGGAAAGGGCGTTGCTGCTTGATTCAATTAATGCTTTTGATGGTTATATAGCTGCAGAGAAAGATTATATTAAAAGACGTGAACTTATCGATAAAAATAGTTTTTTGAATAATGTATCTTCTTCTAATATAGGTTATTCGTTTTTTAACGATCTTAAGCGTGCATTTAATGATTACAATGATTCTGATATTATATATTCTAATGTTATGGAATTTTATGATATTTATAATGATCATATTAGTAAAATTAAACAAGATATATCGGATTTTCTTAAGGCAAAGGGTATTATATAAGTAATATTATAATAATTAATTTTTTAGTTAAGTAAAATAGGTTTTAGTTAATAAAAATGATAATTAAGCCTTAAGTTATTATGATTAAGGCTTAATTTTTATTTATCGATAAATTATTTGTAATAAATAATTGTAGATTATATTGTTTGATTAGAATAGTTGTTGCTAATTATGTATAAATTCTAATGAATTATCATTATATTCAATATAATACAATATAATAATAATTCACTAGTGCTTTTTTATTATACTTTATTTTCTTGATATTTCATTAGTTATTTACCTTAAAATATAATAAATAATTTCAATCTAAATAGATATTAAGTTGTATTAAATTTAAAATTGTATAATAATAATATTGTTATTATACAATTTTAAATTTAATACAATAATTAAAATTATATAATAATTAGTCATAAGTTAAATAGTAATTGTACTAATTTGAAAGAAATATATTTAGAGGAGATATTTTGATGGTTAAAGGAACGAAATTTAATTTATTATTGCTGTTATTTGTTAATGCCATGATCATATTGGTATTAACAATAGGTTGCAATTTAAAATCCCCACGACATGATGTTGTGCTTTATAAAAAATCATTTGAAAAAGTATTTTTGGGCAGAGAGTTAGAAGAAGTAAACATTCCTTTGCAAAGAGATGTTGATTTTGCTTTGCATGATAAGCAACTCAATGAACTCTTAGATACTTTTGAAATGGACGAATCGGAGAAGGAATTTGTTTTTTATATAAAAGAAGCTGTAACTAATTCTGATATAACTTCTGAAACTGACAAGACATGGAGTCAAGATGATTTTCGTGATATTTTAAAAAATTTGGGAGTAGTAGATGTTCGAAAATTAATAGGACCCAAGTCAAATTTTAATGCTTTATCTAGAGTTAGGGCAACTATTAAGTCTATAAAGAGTGTTTATGCTTTAGAAAAATTACGATCTCAGTTGGGTAATTATGAGCGTGCCTATTTTATTGATTTAAGGAAAGCTTTTAATGCATTTGTTAATGATGATAATAAAAGATACGATAATAGTATAGTTGGTGATTATACTTTTGATTTTGATAATCTTGGTAAGGAGGCTAGATATATTGTAATTTTTGAGTCTTGTTATGAGGAATTGCCTAGTGAGAGGCAAATAATAATTGGTAAGATGCGTAAAATACTAACTGATACTGATATTGGTCGTGCTGAGGGTTATAGGACATATGATAATTATGAATTTGATGTTTTATTTGGAAAATTGGGTAGCAGTGAAATTAAAGATATTGTAGAAATATTTTTAAAAAATTTGCAAGCAATTGAAACTGCTCGAATTCAAATTGATAATATTTATATGTCAGATAGAAAAGACATTTTAAAACGAAAGTTGGATGCTTATGAAGCTAGTTATCATTTAACTATTAAAAAGGTATTTAATTCAGATATTGTTGATGATATTTATGCCAAATTTAAATCTATGTCTATTACTGATCCTGATTCTAATTTTACTGTTGGAGTATATGATTTGTTTTATTCACTTGGTAACTGTGCTCTTTATATTTCTTCCTATAGTGTTGTGTATAGAATGTGTGCACCTCATCATAGTAGGGCCATTGATTATCTGAAAGGTATATTAACTCAGTCAGATGGTATTGATAGTTATAAAAGATATGAAGTTTATGAGTTTGAGGCTTTATTTGGTAATGCAAACTTTGATTTTAAATCAATTTTAGATGATCATATAGATACTTTGAAAAAGAGAGATGAAGTTAGGGAATTTGTTGAGGGTATTAGAGATGCATCTAAAAAAGAGGAACAAGAGAAAGAGTTGAATGTTCTTATGAGAAATTATCCAAAATACTTGCGAGAGTTATTTCATAACTTTGATCCCATTTATATTCTTGTTAATAATATAAATCATGACTATGCAGAACGTTTTGTCAATTTGAAATCTAATATTACGCATTTGGAATTTGTAAGAAAAACGCAAGAAAAATTATCAGTAAAGGAACATGAAATGTTGATGGAAATTTTAAGTATAGTGACTAATCCTAATATTGCTGTTGCTGAAGGTTATAAAACATATAAGGATTATGAGGTTGATGGTTTATTTGGTGATGATCGTTTTGATATTGTTAAATCTATAGGTATGCATTTGAAGGTTAGTGATTTACAACAAGAAGTTAATAAAGCGATTAATGGAATTGCTGATGTAGAACAAAAGGAGAATTTTAAAAATCAGTTTAATAAGCTTGTCTTAGGGTATCAAGTTCATTTAAAGGGGTTGTTTCATATGATTACTGCTGATAATATACCTCCTGTACTTAAAATTGATACTTCATTTGTAAATAGACTTAATAATATGCTAGATCAAATTAAAAGGATGTTTCCCCAAAATTAATATAAAGTTATTCATTTTTAGATGGTATTAAGCCTTGGATTAACATAATCCAAGGCTTTTTTTTAATTAATTTCTTAAAAAAATTTAGTTATAAGAGTTTATAAATTTTGTTTTGGCTATAAATGATTTATATTGGTTAATTAATATTATTTATTATTTGATATTTTTTTATTAATTTAATTTTTAAGAAAAAGGAGATTTGAATAATGAATGAGAAGAAAGGCCGTGATTTATTGTTTTTATTATTATTTTTTGTAATGTTTGGGAGTTGTGGGGTAGACACTCAAAAAAAGAAAGGTTTGGCAACTGATAGTGGGGTATATAATTTTAGTAAAGTTGTTGTTGCAAAACAACCGGATACGAATTTTACATCCGTAACTAGATTTGGGCAATCAGTGGTGTCACCGACAACAGAAAATGGAGAGCAAAAACCTGTGAATTATGAAGGAAGAGAAGGAGATTTGAAACCTGATGATTCGGAGGCTTCTGGAATAACATGTGACGATAGTTCAATTTCTACATTAAAAGATGAAGTGGTGGAAGTTGAATCATCTCCAGAAAAAGAGGAAGCAAGGTTTTTTGCTTTGAGCAATAAATTTGGTTTGTCTTATGATGAGAAAATATTTATTGGAATTATAAAAAAAATTGTGACTGATGTTAATGTTGGATTAAATAGGGGTTATAAGACATATAGTAATAATGAATTTTATAATTTGTTAGAAAAGCTGGGTGCAAATTTTGTTAAAAGGATTGTTAAATCCTTAAAACCAACTTTTATTGCATTAAATAATGCTCAGATTGCTTTTGATAAGCTTAAAGAGAGTCATAAAAAGCATTTTCAAATGACTTTTAATATGGCTTATAATGGATTTGCGAGGGATTTGAAGAGTATGTTTAATAAGTCTTGTTTTGTAAATATATATAATAGTTCTTTGCAATATGATAATCCTTATCGTGTTGAGTTTGTTTCTCTTTTAAGGTATTTTGATTATATGAATGGTGGCAAAAAATGATAAGATGATATTTATGATTATGATGCATAGCATGAATTAGAATATTTATGACACATCATTGTATAATGATATAATGATGTGTTAATTTAACTTGGAGATGTTTAATGGTTATGGGAAAAGATTGTTTTTTATTGTTATTACTAGTATTAATGGTATTAATAGTGGATTGTAATTTAAAATCCCCAGAAGTTTTGCAATCTGAGATAACATCAAATATGGGCTTTGTGTCTAGAAAATCATTGGAAGAAGATAGTTTATTTAATACGTTTGAAGACTTTTTGAAAAATAGTGTTGAGATTAGAGATAGTGATATTAATAAGTTACTTGATAAATTTAAAATTTCAAATGAAGGAAAAGAATTAGTTTTGTATATAAAAAAATTATTGTGTGATCCTGATGTTGTAGATAATAAAAGTGATTATAAGATATATACAAAATCTGAATTTTATGATTTGTTAAATAATTTGGGGCCTGATGGGCTTTATGCATTAAGGAAGTATTTATGGTGGTCTTATAGTTTATTAAAAGAAACAGAGGCAGCTGTTGATGGTCTTGATAGCGATGTAAAAAGGGCAGTATTACGATCGAAATTAAATTATAACAAAAATGCTTATCATTTAAGTTTAGGAAAAATATTTAGTGAATCAAATATTGGCGCTATATATGACAACATTGTCAATTATAAAAATCTTTTTGCTAAGAGTTTTGTTGCTATTCAACAATATGCATTGGGAAGGATTGATTCCCAAAATTCTGAACTCAATTTTTATGAAAAATCTTTTGTAATACTTACAATGGGGCTTTCTGATGATGAACAGAGGGCAATTAAGTATATCAAACAGATAATAGTTGATCCTAATACTAGTGTATGTCAATCGTGTATTAAATATAGTGATTATGATTTTGATGATTTACTAAGTAATTGGACTTTCAGTCAAATTCAGAGACTTGCAAGAATGTTTTTAAAATATCTTGAAATTAGAGATTATATTGAATATAAGATTAATAATCTTGATAAGATAGGAGAAATAGAAGCTACGGAAGAGGTGCAAAATAGAATAAAATCGGTTTTAACTTTATTAAAGGATGATTTTATGTTTTCTTTTTCTACTTTTAAGAATGAGTATCCACGATATTTACAAAGTTTATTTAATAAGTCTACTGCTGCTGAAGTTTATGAGAGTATTTCATCTCTCGATTTTCTTTTTGATCCTGAGTTTGCTAAAAGTTTTTTGATTTTTTGTTATGTAATTAATTATTATTATAGTGCTATGCATAACTTTCCAGTTATATATAATAAGTTGTCTGATCTAGAAAAAAAAGAAGTTGAGGATATGAGATTAAAAGTAGTTGATTCTTCTGTTAATAGTTTGTTATCTACAGATACTATTGCTGATTATGAATTTTATTCTTTATTAGGTGATGGTAGATTTTTTCTTCCAGCACTTTATGCTCATATTAAAATTATGAAGATCATTGAAGGGAAAAATGATTTTTTAGATATGATTCATAATGATTTTTTAGGTATGATTCATATTGATCTTAAAGATTCTGATAAGTTATCAATAATAAGTGATGATTTTGATAAGTTTGTACTTAATTATCCTACATATTTAAAACAATTGTTTTTGAGATTAACAAAAGATAGTAAAAATTTTTTTAACTTTATTGATAGTAATTTGTATCAACATGATTATAAGAATGAATTTGAGAAAATTATGAATAAAGTTGGGGAAATTTATAATCTTAAAAAGGCTGAAGAATTGAAAAAGGCTTGTGAATTGAAAAAGTCTTGTGAATTGAAAAAGTCTGGATAATTATTTATAGTTAGTAATAAAAATTAATTAATATTGATATAAATGTAAAAGGAGATATTTGTGTTTAGGGAAAAGATTTATATTTTATTAGTATCATTGGTATTAATAATAAGTTGTAATTTAAAATCTTCGCATATTGCTAAAGATGACAAGGGATTGAGAAGTTCTTTTGGTAAATCTGTTGTTGGTGGTTCGTTGCATGAAGTTGATAGGTTTTTAAATAAGCCTTTTATTCCAGTTGTGGAATATGATACACCAGCTGTAAGAGAGGATGTTGAAGAAATGGGTATGGGTGTAGATATTGGTGATATGGATGTTGAGCTTGATAGTTTGCTTGCTAGACTTAGCGTACCAAAAAAAGATAGAGATGTATTTGTTTATCTAAAAAAAGTATTATGTGATCCTACTATTACGCATGACCAAGGTGTTTATAAGACATATGCAATTTCTGAGTTTCATGATTTGTTGGATCGTTGGGGAGCAGAACGAGTTGCAATTATTAGATCAATCTTAATGAAAATTTTTACTCCATTAAAAGCATCACGGATATTGATTGATGGTTTTAGGAACGATATTCTTAAGCAAGGTTTATTGAGTAGATTTATGTTTATAAAGAGAGATTATGAAAGTTATCTTAAGAAAGTATTTGCTAGTCCTGATTTTTCGAGTATTAGAGTTTCTCTTGAGTATAACAATTTTTATTATGAAGAATTTGAACTGATTGAAGTCGATGCATTAGATTTTAAAGATTTTACAGATTTGAGAGAGCGTTATTCTACATTTATTGATGATGACCAAAAAGGAATTCAAGAGATAAGAGACATATTAACTTCTTCTGATATTGCTAGAGGTCAAAATTTTAAGACATATAGTAATGATGAGTTTGATATTTTATTTAGTAGTTGGAGTAATAATCAAGTTAAAAGAGTTGTGAGAATGCATTCGGGATACCTGAGAAAGGCAAAAGATGCTGAATTTCAAATTGATTATCTTGATAATATAGAAAGTATGGATGCTAGTACAGACTTAAAAGATAGACTAGTTACAAGTTTGAGAACATGGAAGCAAAAATTGAAAGATACATTTTCTCAAAAAAACAGCGGTTATCCAGAGTATTTAAAACAAATATTTAACAAGCCTACTGCTGTTGAAATTTATAACAATATTCCATTTCCTTCAGATGATGATGTTAATGGTCCTAAGTTTCATTTTCCTTTGAATGATACATATTTTTTGGATGTTAATGAATATTATTCTACTCTTAACAAATTTGTTTCTAAGTATAATAAATTGTCTTATGCAGAAAAAGTAGCAGTTGAATTTATAAGAAACATAGTATTTAATGCTAATATTGCTGCAGATAAGGGTTATAAAACATATACAGATGATTATAAATTTTATCTTATCTTTGGAAGAGATGATAATTATTTTTTAAATATAGTATGGCATAAATTGCGAATTGATAAGTTGAAAAATGATATTGAAGAGTATATTAATAACATTAAGAAAGACCTTGATAGAAAAAACGAAATTTCAAAAGAGAGAGATGAGCTAGTAGAAGAATATCATGTTAGTTTGAAAAAATTCTTTCATGGTGTTAATGAGGCTACTTTTGAATTTGATGATCCTTTAGAGAAAAATTATGATGACGTATATGACTTTGAATATGAGTTTAGAGACTTTTATGACAATATTAATAGTGAATTTTTTTAATTGAGAGCTTTAATAGTTCCATTTAATAAATCAGAATGATTAAATAAAGCTTTCAAGGTATTCTTGAGGCTTTATTTTTATATTATACATTATTTGTAATTTGTCAAAAAATGTACTTACTTTATAAGTAAATAGTTTAATTATTATTAAACTATTTTGTTAATTTATAGATATTAATAGTGGTTATTAATATAATTTCTGTTATAATATGGTTTGTACCATATTTATAATATTGTTAATTTAACAAGAATTTAGGTATAGGTAACAACTATTAAGTAAAAAATATAAAAAAATATATTTAAATTGTAAGAGGAGATATTTAGTGATTAGGCGAGTATGTTATGCTTTATTGTTATTATTAGTATTGATAATGAATTGTAACTTAACATCTGAAGATGTTTCTGATTTTGATGGTGCTTCACTTGTTATAAATTCTTTGATTGATCAAACATTAGACAAAGGAAATAGATTGTTAGAGAAGTATGAAGAGGGTGGTATTGATGCTATAGATACTGAACTTCATGAGTTCCTTGATTTATTTGGGGTGTCAGAAGATGGCAAAATGTTGATTTCTTATATAAAAGAAGTATTGTGTGATTCTGATATTGTAGATGCGCAGGGTAAGTGTAAGACATATGACTATGTTGAGTTTTATGAGTTATTAAATAATTTTGGAGCAGATAAAATTATTGCAATTGTGAACCATTTGCTTGCAACTTTTAATGCCTTGCGAGAAGCCGAACTTGCTATTAGTAAGGTTAGTGATGGGGATTTAAAAAGAAGCGTGCAAATTAGATTTGATCTTAAAAATAAGGCTTATAAATTAGCTCTAAAAAAAGTATTTAGTGCGTCTGTTTTTGATGAGCTATATAATAAGATTGTCAGTTATAATAGTTCTTATATTGATGATTTTATTAATATTAAAATTGATGCATCAAGTATTTTAGAAACTGAGCATCCAAAGAGTCATTATTTAACCCTTTCTGATGATATGCAGAAAGGGTTTGATTATATAAAATCCGTAGTAACTGATCCTGAAATTGCTAAGATTCAAGGTTATAAGACATATAGTGATGATGAATTTGATGCTTTATTAAATGATTGGTCTATTGCAGAAGTTAAAAACCTTGTAAAAATGCATTTGGGATATCTTGAAAGTATGAACTATATTATGAAGAGAATCAGTCTCATTGAAAATATAGGAGAGATAGAAGCTTCAATAGAGACAAAAAATAGGATAACAGAATCTTTAAGAATAGTTAAAAAGGTATTGGAAGATAATTTTTTAAAATTGAGAAATAGTTATCCAGTATTTTTGAAAAAAGTATTTGGTCAATCTTTTAACTTTGATATGTATAAGGATTTTCAACTTAAACTTTCTGTCTTTATTTTGTGTGATCGTGATGTTCAGAGTTTTCCCAGTCTATATAATAGTTTTAGTGCTATGCAAAAAGAAATGATTGAAGATGCAAGATATATATTGTTTGATGCTGCTATTTTTGTTAGTGAGGATGCTGTGGAGTTATTTGATTTTTACTTTTATATTATGTTTTTACAGGATAGAAAATTTTTTGATGTGTTAGAAAATTATTTTAGTATTAAGGAAAAACGGAAGGATATTTTGGAGATGTTTGCTAATTTTGTTAAGGGATCCTTTGAAGTAAAGTAAGTTTTAAAGAGGTTTGATGATTTTAAATGTATATCACAGTTATAAAAACACTTCAGGTTATATTTAGGCTTTATCTTTAGCATTATGTATTATTGTAGTGAGTAATGTAATAATAATAATAACTGTTTTAAAATGTTTAAAAACAGTTATTATACCTTGTTATATATCATAACTATCATTAAATGAATTTGTTTCTTGATAAGTTTTGGATTTTCTCTATTTATGTATTGTGATTTTTAATCCAAGTGATATGTCAAATATAAGAGAAGTACAATTGATATTTGAGTTTAATATTTGATATTTAATGATATTGATTATATGATGCATAAAAAGGGAGAATTTATGATGAAAGTAGGTATGGGGCTATGTGCAATATATTTTGTATTGAGTGTATTATTTTTTGGTTGCAGGCAATCACGTTTTACAGAAAGTGATATTCGGACATTATCAAAATTAAAATATAATCCAAAACCAAAAGTTATTATAGGTGAAACATCATCATCTTTATCGGGTACTACTACTTTACCATTAGGTGGCTCTTCTGAGGTAGTCTCTAGACCGTCGGGTAGTTTAGAAGAAGGTGTTTTAGATACAAGAAATGAACCAGAAGATTTGGGGTGGGTGTTCTTCAACCAGCAGCTCCTGCAGCAGTAGACAGTGTTATTGAACCAGAAGTTCCTGCAGCAGAAGAAGTTGTTCAACCAAAAGAGACAGGTGTAAAAAAACGTGTAAAAAAATATTATGAACAAGACGGGAAATATAAGAATAAATTTAATTTTTATATGGATGATCCGTTGGCATGTGCATATGAAGAGTCAAAAACACGGAACGAGGCTTGGGAACAATTTAAAAGCCTAAGATCGCTTTTTTTTGCATATTATGGTAAGGACGATTTTGATTCTAAACCTTATAATGACTTTGGTGATAGTAAGTATTTTCCCAATTTAGTTTTTTCTGAGATTTTTCCTTATCACTCTAATCCATTTAATCTTAGTTATCCAATTAGATATGTTTATTTAGCTTTTAGTTATAATAGTATTTGGATATATTGGTTGGCATTTGCGACACATCAAATATATTATGTTTATAAAGGATTAAGGTATACTGAATCTTATGATTATAATGAACATCATAAATATAAAGAAGCTTATAAACGATTTGTAGATAGATTATCGGATATGACAGCCGCGGTAGTTATTATTATTTAAATTTTAATCATAGTTTGCCTTATGGCAAGGGTGTGAAGAAAGATAAAGAAAATTTTGAAACTAAAGCAACACTTGAGGATTTGAGCGAATTAAATAAGCAGATTGTGCAATATATGAACAAAATGAGGGAGGTTGTAATTGTTGTGATGTATAATGTGTATGAGGTAATGCAGAGTATACTTAATGGAGATGAAATTACAGCAAAAGATTTTTATAAGATTTTTGATAAAATGAATAATGATGCAGATATTCAAAAGGGAATAGATATTGTTATAGAAGATAAAGAGAAAATGATGGCAATATTTAAGGAAATAGTTAATAGAGTTGGGCTTAATTAGTAAATAAAAAATTTTATTATAAATATATTTTACGATATTTAAATAATTAACTTTGATAACAAAATTTAAATTTTAATTATATGATATACTTATTTAATGAAAAGCACATTCTTTCATTTAGTTTTGAATAATTCTGCATTAATACTTGTAGATATTCAGAATGATTTTTTGCAATCAGGAGCACTTCCTGTTCCTGATGGTAGGGATATTATTCCTTTAGTAAATAAACTTCAAAATTGTTTTAAGCATGTTGTTGCAACTAAGGATTGGCATCCTGAGAATCATATAAGTTTTTTAAGTGAGACTAATGTTGATGGTTGGCCTAAACATTGTGTTCAAAATACATGGGGAGCAGCATTTCCAGAAGATTTAGACGTTGAAAAAATCAAAGCTGTTTTTTTAAAAGGACAGGATCAAAATTATGATAGTTATAGTGGATTTTATGATGATTGTAATAAAAAGAATCCTACGGGGCTTTTAAAACATCTTAAGAACAATAAAATTTGTGTGGTGTTTATAGTTGGCTTGGCATTGGATTTTTGTGTAAAGGAAACCCTTATTGACGCTCATAATTTGGGATTTAAAACTTATTTGATAATTGATGGTACAAAAAGCATTTCTGATTTTCCTGAATTGATAATTATAGAGCTTAAGAAGCTTGGAATATTGACCTGTTTTGCAAAAGATATTTTAATTAATTGTGATTTATGATGATTTTAGAGAAATAGCATTTTTACATTTTATTTTTATGTTTAAATGTGGTTTTTTGTAATCTTATAAATTCAATTATGGGTGACAGATTTTTATTTTGAGTTTTATATGCTAAATGCTATATCATTAATACTAGTGATTATAAAAGTTGATTAGTGTTGAGGTTTTAAAAATTAGAATTTTGTAGTAAAATAGAAAGCTGTTATTTATGAGTGTGATGATAAATCTTATGAGTATTATTATTTGCTCGGTCATTGCTTTTACTAGTTGTAGTGTAGACGAGAAAAATAATCTGAATATCCGATTTTCTGAGGATGGTTTGGATGAGGTGCTTCATGATGATAATTCTGAGCAAAATAAAATTCAGCAAGACGGTGATATTTGGAAACATTTTAATGATTCTCAGGAACAAATGCAGAAAGGGAATGTTGCTCAAGAAAATGATTATGAAATAATTAAAGAAGAGGTTTTAGAGGGATCTGCAAATGGACAACAATTTGTAATAGAAAATGTTTTGGAAGTTGAGAAATTAGATGATTATTTATTGGACAATAATACATTTTCTTCTATGCAAGGCATTGTAGATCGTATAACTGAGAAAATTGTTGTTGAGAAAATGTCTGATCATGGTGATATATTGTCAACAATGTCTCAAAAAGATCTATTAAAAGTTTATAAAGTGATATTTAAAACCAATTTAAATGAGGGACAAAAAGAGGCATTAGAATTTTTGGAAAAAGCTTTAGATAGTAAGGTTGATAAGTTAGATAAAATTTTTGTTTTAGATGAAGATGAAATTAAAAATATGCTTGATATAATAAGTAATAATTTAAATAGCATAAGGAAATTTGAATCTTCCAATGAGTTTATCTTTGATTCTGATGTTTTAGATGTTGTAGAAGTAGTAGAATTTAAGAGTGATGATGTAAGGGTAGAGTATGCGGAAGTAAAGAGTGATTTGAAAGGAGAAATTGAGCCTTCACTGGATGATTATTTATTTGTTATAAGTGCTTATTTTAATGATTATGATGATATTAAAGTTATTGTAGATAATATCAATTCTATTAAAATTTTATCACCTTAGTTTTGTTTTTATGTTAAAAATATTTGTATATGTATTTTGAAATTTTTAGTGTGAAAGCAAATTAGTTTTATGATTTATATATTTTGTATTAAGATGTATAATATTTATGTATGATGTTTTAGTAAATTAATCATTTGTTTTATTCTTACGTGTTGAAGGTTTGATTATATGAAAGAAGTTAAAGGAATTAAATTTCCTAAAAAGAAAAACTTAAAGGCCGAAGAGATGGATATTGAAGAATTTATTGCTCAAGTTGACTATACTACTATACAGTTAGATAGGGAGTTTCGAGAATTTCAAAGACAATATGGTTCAGATAAAAGTCTTGATGATTGGATGGTGCATATGGAGCAGGAAAATCAGATTAAAAATCAAAAAATTCAAGTAAAAGCCGAGACTTTAAGTTCATGTTTTGCAAAAAAACTTAGTGGTGTTGTTGGTAAAGATTAGGAATTTGCTTTAGATTTATCTAATCTATTTAGATTTTTTTTAAGTCCCATACGAATTTTGTGAATTTGACTTGAATTTGTGATATTAAGTAATTTAATGTTGGAGTGTTGTAAATTATATTAAGATACGATTTGCAATATTCCAGCAGTAAAGATAATTTAGTAAGCTATTTTATACCTTATTTAAATTAAGGGAGTAAGTTTTGCATTTGATTATGAAATTTTTGTTAGTTTGTATTATTATTGATGATATGTTCTTAGTTTTTTAATTCAGATGGGAGGTTTATTGTGAGAATTATTATAAAAAATGTTATTTTGATTTGTTTATTTGTTATATTTAGTTGCGGTCATAATTTATTTATAAAGCCAAAATCTGGGCTTGTGCAAGATTATGCTTCAGTGATGGTGGGTGATAAAAAGTATTATTATATGGAAGAATTTCCTATTAATTTTGATTTGGTATTTAAGTTTGTGGATAATGAGCATAAATCTACATCCAATTCTTATAGTAGGTCAATTCCAGGGGGTTTTGAAGAGAGAAGTCATTTTTCTAACACTAGTTCACAGAAAAGTGAATCTTCACATATTGGAAAAATTAGTGTATTAGTGAATTCAAGAGATGTAGAAAAATTGGGTATTAAATCTTTAAAAGAACTTAATGAATCTTTAAAGAAAGATAATTTGGACTCTTTGGATATTAAATTTGCTTTTGTGATTGATCTTACTAAATCATTGTTAAAAAAGAGTTTGGTTGGTGATAAACTTTTTATTTTTGATTATAAAGGACTTGTTGCTTTCAAAGATAGCATAAAAAATACTAATACTACTACCAGTAACGATAATTTAAATTTAACCGTAAATTATGTTTATAAGGGTCTTAAGGACAGTATTCATAAGATATATCCTAGAACATATAACCAATATGACAGTTCTTTAAAGAAATTTACTGATAAGAATAAGCATAAAGATAATAATGAGTTTTATTTTGAAGTTAAAGGTAATATAGGAAGTTTTTCAAATTTATTAGATAATGCTGTTCAAAAAATTAAGACAGGATTGCAATAAATTTTTTACTAAATGAGAAAATATTTTCGCTTGAGGTTTGATATATGTTTTGATGTGTGTAAAATTGTAGGCAACAATTCTGCAGAATTGTTGCCTACAATGATAAATATTTATTTTTTTGTTAAAAGTAGCATAAATAGTAATACTTGATTTTTTGTTAATGTAATAAAATTATTTTTATGAAAATTGTATGCAAAATGATTATTAAAGGAATTTATATTGGGTAATAATGCAGTAATTATCTTGGATTTTGGCTCTCAGTATAGCCAACTTATTGCAAGAAAAATTAGAGAGATGGGTGTATATACAGTAATAGTTACATATTCCCTTTCTGCAAAAGAAATTAAGGATATGAATCCTGTAGGTTTAATTTTAAGTGGAGGTCCTGCTTCTGTATATTTGGATGAAGCACCTAGTGTTGATATTGGGATTTTTGATTTGGGTATTCCTATTTTGGGGATATGTTATGGGATGCAATTAATTATTAAGTTATTTGGAGGTGTAATTTCTAAGTGTGATAAGCAGGAATTTGGACATACTGAATTATTTGTTGAGGATAATAAAGCTGATTTATTTTTGGAGCTTCCAAGTAAATTTGAAGTGATGATGAGTCATGGAGATAATATAGAAGAAATACCGGAGGGTTTTAAACAAATTGCTTATACTAATATTTGTGTTGGAGCTGTATTTAATTTGGAGAGGAGAATTTATGGTGTACAGTTTCATCCAGAAGTAAGTAGTTGTGATGTTGGTAATCAAATATTTATAAATTTTGTTTTTAAAATTTGTAAAGCAGAGACAAATTGGGATTTAAGTAATAGTATAGAAGATTTAGTAAAAGATATAAGATGTGAGGTAGGTGATCGTAAGGTAATTTTAGGACTTTCAGGTGGAATAGATTCTTTGGTATGTGCCTTACTGATTAATAAGGCAATAAAGGATAATTTGATATGTGTATTTGTTGATACTGGCTTTTTAAGGAAGAATGAAGTTAATGAAATATTGGAATTTAATAAGAAGTACAGTTTGAATATAAAACATATTGATTCTTCTTTGTTGTTTTTAAATAATTTAAGGGATGTAGATGATCCTGAAGAGAAGAGAAAAATTATAGGGAAGACATTTGTAGAAATTTTTGAAAAGGTGGCATTAGAAGAGGATGATATAAAATATTTAGCCCAAGGAACTATTTATTCCGATGTTATTGAATCTGAAGTTAAGAATAATGTTTGCTCTTCAAATATTAAGTCACATCATAATGTAGGAGGACTTCCGGATAAAATTAACCTAAGTTTGTTAGAACCATTGAGAAATTTTTTTAAAGATGAGGTAATTCAATTGGGAGTGCAATTGGGTCTTGAAGAGAAAGTTCTCTATAGGCATCCGTTTCCAGGGCCAGGATTGGCAATAAGAATAATAGGGAAAGTAACAAAAGATAAGATAGATATTTTGCAGGGAGCTGATCATATCTTGATAGAAGAGCTTTTGGTAAATAATTTATATTATAAAGTAAGACAAGCATTTGTGGTGTTATTGCCTGTAAGATCTGTAGGTGTTATGGGAGATAACAGAACATATGAATATACAGCTGTCATTCGATGTGTTAATACTCTAGATTTTATGACAGCTAGTTGGGTTGAATTACCTTATAGTTTTTTAAGAAAAGTTTCATCAAGAATAATTAATGAAATTAGAGGTATAAATAGAGTGTGTTATGATATTTCTTCTAAGCCCCCAGCGACGATAGAATGGGAATAATAAGTGAATTAATAAATGAGGGAGAAATAATTGATGGATAAAATAGTAAAAGAAGCTTTAACTTTTGATGATGTTTCTTTAATTCCTAGGAAATCATCTATATTACCTAGTGATGTTAATTTGAAGACAAGATTGACAAGAAATATATATTTAAATATACCTTTTTTAAGCTCAGCTATGGATACAGTTACAGAAAGTAGAATGGCAATAGCAGTGGCGAAGGAAGGTGGGATGGGTATTATACATAAGAATATTACTATTGAAATTCAAAGGAAAGAGGTGGAAATAGTAAAATCTTATCATCGTAATGGAATTATAAGGAATCTTATTACAATTAATGAGGATACTAGTATTAAAGAGGCCAAAAGGTTGATTGGTAAACATAATATTTCTGCATTGCCAGTTACAGATCATGTAGGTAAAATATTAGGTTTAGTAACCAGTAGAGACATTAGATATATTTCAGATGATGATACTCCTGTAATTAATGCAATGACTAAAAAATTAATTACTGCAAAAGAAGATATTACGTTGGCAGAAGCGAAAGAGATTTTATTTAAGCATAAGATAGAAAAGTTACTTATTGTTGATGAGTCAAATAGTTTGCGGGGATTAATAACTTGCAAGGATATAGATCATGTTGAACATCAAGAGTATTTTCCAAATGCATGTAAAGATATTAATGATAGATTGAGAGTTGGTGCAGCTGTTTCTACTGATGTTGATACTCTAGAGCGTGTTGAAGAATTGGTTAAGGCAGATGTTGATGTTATTGTTGTTGATTCTGCACATGGACATTCTACTAGGGTAATTGAGATTGTAAGGAAAATTAAAAGTAAATATCCAAATTTAGATGTTATTGCAGGTAATATAGTGACTAAGGAAGCAGCTCTTGATTTAATTGATGCAGGTGCAGATTGTTTAAAAGTGGGAATAGGTCCGGGGAGTATATGTACAACAAGAATAGTTGCAGGGGTTGGTGTTCCACAGTTGACGGCAATTAATGATGTTTTTGAGGCTTGTAAAGATACAAATATTTGCATCATAGCAGATGGTGGTATTAGATTTTCAGGAGATATAGTTAAAGCAATTGCTGCGGGAGCTGATAGTGTGATGATAGGGAATCTTTTTGCTGGAGCTCATGAATCTCCCTCAGAGGAAATAATGTATAATGGCAAGAAATTTAAGATTTATGTTGGTATGGGATCTCTTGCTGCTATGGCTAGGGGTTCTAAATCTAGGTATTTTCAATTTGAAAGTAAAGATTCGCCTGGGAAATTGGTTCCTGAAGGTATTGAGGGGATGGTTCCTTATGTTGGTAAGGTAAAAGACATTATCTTTCAATTAAAGGGGGGTTTAATGTCTGGGATGGGATATTTGGGAGTTGAGACAATATTAGAATTAAAGAGAGATGCTAAATTTGTAAAAATAAGTTCTGCGTCATTAAGAGAATCTCATATTCATGATGTTTTGGAGAATTGAAAAATTGATAGTTTAATTTTGTAACTAAGTTTTATATTATTTATAATTTTGAATTTTTTAAATTATTGTTTTATAGTTATTTATTTTGCATTTGTCTTGAATTTAGAACACAAGTCTTAGTGTATTATGATTAAATTTAATTTCAAGATAAATATGTCTATATAGTTGATGTTCTATTTGTATATAATTTCGGTATTTATTTTTTTTATGGGTTTTAATTAGTAGTATATTCTTGATTATTGCTAATTTGGAAGTAAAATGTTGTACACAAGCTTTTGATTTTAAAAAGGAGGAGAAAAATGACCAGGTATAATGATGTATTTATATTATTGATGTTAATATCTATAGTATCATGTAAAAATGCAGTTGACGGAACTAAAACTGTCAAGGATGTAAATGGTAATGCAAGAAATGGTTCTAGAGCTAAGAATGATTTTATTGTAGCTAATGGTTTTGATGTGAGGAATGGTCCTGCTATAGAGGGTAGTTCTGGTATTGATAATGCTAATATTAGAAATGATGTTGATAGGTTAAGTAAAGATGATATTATTAAACTTAAGACTTTTATTACGAAGTCTGTTAAATATGCAAGATCATTATGTCTTCTTGTGCAGGAGTATCATACAATTTATAGTTTTCTTAAAAATTATGTGTATTGTGTAAATGGTCCTGGTAATTGTGATAGTGCAAAATTAACCAAGGAATCTAGAGATGTTATAATCAGAATGAAGGTTGATAATATTGTTGATAAACTTGAGAATATTTTAAATTATTTTAAAATACATAATCCTCAGATGAGGATAGATGCAATTGAACAACTTAAGAAAATTTTTGAGTATAAAGTTAATTCTGTCTTTGATAGTAACGAAGTAAAAATGGAGCAAGTTGTTAATGTTGTTCAATTGATAATTAATGCTTATGAAAATGTTATTGATACTGCTGTAAGTATGTATGCTGATATGTTTTCTTTTATAGTGTCTCAATGTTCTTCAAAAAAATTAGCGGAAATTTCTAAAAATTTTGTTCGAAGTATCAAATTGTGTATGAAAAAAAATGATAGTAGTAATATTTTATTGGTTCAAATTATGATTTCTGTTTTTGAATCTATTTTTTTAAATCAGGGAGATATTAGGGATGTTAAAGGAAATGCCAGAAAGTTATTTTTTTATAGGAGAGGAAAGGAATTATCAAATTCTATTGATGAACTTTATGTTGTTTATCATATAGCTAGGCTGAATTAGGTTTTAGTTGATTTTTATTTTATTATTATTAATAGTCTAAGATTCATAAAAATTGTGAGAAAATGCCAATAGACTATTAAGTTATCAACAAACTTAACTCTATTTTATCTCATATCATAAAATAGAGCTTGATAAAGGATTATCTCTAACGATAATTTTTAATTAATATCTATATTAGTGTTTAGTAAAATCGAATTTATTTTGTAATTCTTTTTTTCCTAAATTTCTTAATAAGATTAATATGTTTTTAAGTTTCCTCAATGCTTTTGTTTTAATAAATCTATTGATTAGATTATTTAAATAATTATTATTTTCTTAGATTTATGACAAAAAATTAGAAGGTATTAATAAGTTACTATTTGGTTAGGAATGAATAATTTAGGTCCAGATACCATTACTTATATTAAATTATTAATTATAGGAGAGGGATAATATGTCCAAGATATTGATGAAGTACTTTATATTTACATGTAAAATCAAAGGGACTTGTAGTCCTATATTTAGTGTACTAATGATATTAATTTTACGAAGTTTATATTATTAATTTGTATGGTGATGTATAAAAAAAAGAAAAAATATAAAGTTGTGGTGCTGATGAGAATATATTTTGTATTCAAATAGGTATTCTAATTAATATTTACTCAATATTAAAGATTTAATTAAGAAATACGTTTTAGTTAGTATTTCTTATAAAACTATGAAGGTAAGAGACACCAAAGATATGAATTCTTAATATAAATGATATTTTGAGTATTAATTTTGAACAATATACGATTAAGACTTAGAATTATTTTTTTGTTAAAAATAGTTTGGATAATGAAAATTTGGTAACAAGTTTATGATGTAATGAAACATATGCTAAGTGTTTATAATTAATATAGGTTTAGTTACAATTAAATTTTGTCAATAATTGTCTTCGGATATATTTTTATTGTTTATTAGCTAGGAAAAAATCTTTATTTGTCAAATATATCATTAATAATTATTGGAATTTGGTTTATTTTGAAAATAAAATTTTAATCCGTATTGTATGTTACTGGTAAAGTTATTTAATTGAGTATGATTGATTATTTTTAAATTTTAGATAATTTGATGACAATAATTTTGGTTAATTGTTGTTCTTTATATTTGTGTGTACAATTTTATAAAAATTGTGTTAGATTGAAAGATCTAAGTGAAATTTTCATAAAGGAGGTATAATAATGAAATTCAGAAACAAATTTTTAATTTTAAGTTTGCTTTTAATTTTTATTAGTTGTAAGATGTTCTATAGTATTGATAAAGAAACTTTAGAATTGTATGATGATGCATATATAGAGGAATAATCTATATTGTGTTCTAATGAGGGACTATTAAGATAATTTTGATGAATTTAGTGAATCTTCACAGTACGTTGATCTTACAATATATGAGGCTAGAATAATAATCAAGAGAAGATTTTCTGATGAAGAAAGTATTGCTGTTAGAAGTGTTGCTGTTGTGTGATCAAAGCTTATCGAAAATTTTTTCAATAATGGTATTATAACAGCTAAAGTAATGGCATACGAGAATGAATGAAGATGAAGAGTAGAAGGTAAACCTTTTTAGCCGATTATGATGTGGATGATGCACTTTATTGGATCAAAATAATAAAAGAAAAGAATTAATTAAATATAATAAATATGACTTTAGAGATAGTAGAGGATATTATTACTTTAAAAATAAATATTTTACAAAATATAAACAAGAAAAATATTTTGATAAAGTAAAAGGATTTTTAGAAGATTTTGAGAACAAAATAAAAAATATTATGAGAAATTCATATCAATATAATGAAAAATTTTATCAGAATTAGAAAGAGATTTTCAAGAAATAAAAAACTTT
>NZ_AYOU01000080.1 GCF_000500065.1 Borrelia hispanica CRI
AAATTAATATTTGTAAATATATAATTACATTCAACACCATTATTATTTCCAATATCTGTTTTAATACTTTGAACATATTTTTTAGTTATTTTTTCGACAAATTCTTTAGGTGTTTCTGCATAAAAACTTTCAGTAATTATTGTAGAACGATCTTTTATGCTCATATTAATGATATTTCTATTTGGGAAAGTCGATTTAATTGCTTCTTCAACGGTCATACCTTGAAATTGAGTATTTTCAAGTTTTCTATTAAAGAAATTACTCTTTGAGGCTAAATGAAGTTCCAAATCAACACTAAAGTCGCCACTGGGATAATCAGTGCTCATCGGCACTCCTAAATATCCAGCCATAATAAAGTCATATTGTTTGGCGTCATAAAACTTCTTATAAAATATTTTGACGATGTCGCCTTCTTTGATTGATTCTGTAAAGTCTAAAGGTAAGTTCCAAAGAGTTAATTTGGCTTGTTTTGAGGCCACATATTTATAGCTTGAATACAAATCTGATATCGATATGTCTACATGTATTCCATTATAAGTCTCAATAACAATTTTTGGATTATCTTCTGGAATAGAATCACCTATTGTAGAATTGTCAGGTAAATGTGAATTATAAAATTCAATTTTAAAGTCGTATTTTAGTATTTTATGTATCATATATATATCCTTTATATTATGAAGTAGTAAAAGTTTTGGCAACTTCCATAGTAAGACTTATCTCAACCTCATCAATATTGGGAGTGTCTTTAAGTGTTATAGAAGTTAATGTCACTACTTCTTTTATGCCAAAAGCTGGACTGAAGGCAGTGAAAGGTACTCCAGCTTCAATTCTATTGTTGAGTTGAGTTTTTACTAAATGGCTATCATATTGTAGTATTGCAGAGCCAAAAATAGATGCTTGCATATCTTCAATTATTTCCTTATAGAAACTGGTTAGAACACCAGAATTTAGGCTAATAATTTCACTGTTTAGTATTGGATTATAGCTTACGTATCCTGCTTTGCGAGTATAGTAGTTAACAATAGGACGTTTTGAACATGAAGTGTTGTAAGTTATGCTTATAAGTTCATTTTTAGGTTTTATGAAAAATAATTGAGGAATATATCCAAGACCTTTAAAATCAAGTCTTGGGAATAGTACTATAAAATTATCATGTACGAACAAACTAAGTGTTTGTGTGACTATTTCTTTGATCAAATTAGTAATTTGAAATGAATTCATATTTGCTCTCCTAGTGAGGTGTTTCTACACTACTGTCAGTTTCAGTTTTAGTAGAATCTGTGCCGTTCCACCAGTCTTTAAAACCTTGTACGATACTTGATGTTAATTTAGAAAAATTGAACACTGATTTTAATGGTTCAACAATACTTTTCTGAAAACTAAATTCCACTAACCAATTTGTTAATTTGGTTAATATACCAAGTAGTGGTTTGAGTGCATTAACGGTAAGTGTATTTATATTTTCAGTAATTTTTGTAACTTTACTACTAGTATCTTCTTTAAAAGAAGTGGCTTTTGTAAGACCAGTTGATAGTAAATCTTTATGTATTTCTTTGATTAAGTTTATTCGTGAATCAAATTCATTATTTAATGATGTGACGCGTTCATATTCCATTTGTTTTTGTTCGCTGTATTTATGACCAAATTCTTTAAAGACACTCATAGCTTTAAAAATAGAGCCTCCTTCACCCTTTAGTAGTGTTGAAACTTCTGAAATAGCATCATTATCACTAATACCACTAGATTTAAGACTTGCAGCGAGCATAACAGCTGAATTTAGATTTTCTTTTGTATTAATACCTAATTCAGTAAGATCACCCTTAAGAACAGCAGCAGAACGTAAGAACAATTCCTTGTCAGCTTCTCGTTCAAATCCTCTCATGTCACTTATTTTTTTACTTAGGTCATTATATTCATTTTTGTCAAAGACTTTTAAGTTAAATGCTTGATGTCTTTTTTTTATTGAATCAGCTTCAATAGCTTGTTTTGCAAAGCCAAGTGTACCTGAAAAAGCTCCTTTTACACCTCCTGCTGCTAATTGACCAAGAGCAGTTCCAGCTGAAATTTTAAATATGTCTTTGATATTGTGATTTAAGAATTTATTTCTTTTCTTTAAAGAATCATATTCTAATTGTCTTAAATCTTTTGATGACATTAAAGAATGTTTGAGGGCTGTTTTTTTTGCTTCTTCAAATTTCATGCCTTGTTTTATCAGTTTTTTAGTTTCTTGAAGTCTAAATTTTTCTATACTTTCTCTTAATTTTTCATATTTGCTTTGTTTGGCAAGTTCAGTTTTTTTTCTTTTAGATTGTATTTCAATATTTTTTCAGTACTATCGAGTCTTGTCCTTTTGGGTTTTAGAACTTTTTCAAGAATAGATATATCTTTTTCTAAAGACTTTTTAGTTGAAGCATGATCAAGTATGCCTTTAAACTTAATAGTAAATTTATTATCATTCATAATGTGCTTTTACCTAAGGTTAATTCTAAGACTTGTTTTTCAAGTTTGAGTTCTGATATTGCATTTACTTCCATTAACTGTTCATAATTAAGATTCTTAACTTCATTTAAACTGCATATACCCATGATAACAGGAAAGAAATATTTATTTTGTTGAATATCGTTAATAAGTTTCGCATATTTATTTTTTCTATCGTTAAATATTTTGATAAAGTCTTCATACTCTTGTTGTTTCATAAATGCTACTCATTTTGTTGTTTTGTTAAATATTCATAGTTCCAAAGTTCATTAATGTAATTAAATTTAGTAAAGTCACCAGAAGTGTCTTCATATTCACTTAAGTAAATTAATGATGGTTTTTGAAAGTCAGAATCTCTATGAAAAATATTAAATTGAATTGAATAAATAATCCCCACTAAATATTCTTTGTAGATACTAACATATTCTCTATTGTCATCTAAAATTTTGTAAAATTCAGTTAAGAAGTCAGGCTTTATCATTAAATCAGTTATTTTTTTAAGGTAGTTAATGTCGTTGAGTTTATCAATACCATAATTTTGTGAAAAACCTAAAATAGAATCCCACTGATAAACAGGAAGTACTTTTAGGTCAAATGTATAAGTTTTATTTTTAGATAAAATATTCATTTTATAGCGCATAATCATATAAAAAACTCCTTTTATTTATTTGGTATAGTTCTTGTGCAATTCATAGCCCTAATTTCAAATGTAACTTTTTCAGATTCAGAGGAATAGCTTCTTGATGGTTCTTCTGTAAATACAGCGTAGTTACTAATAATTTTGGTTTTAATTCTATCATTGAATACTATACTTAAGAATTTTTCATTTTTATTTTTACCTAGTGTATAGAATTGTTCGCTTGAAAGATCAGTTAAGATTCCATATTCATAGCTACCAAGATTAACTTCTATGGTAAATATATAGACAATTGTTCTAGGATCACGAAAACTTACTACTGGAATTCCTCTGTCTTCATTACTAAAAGATGCTCTTGTTGTGGGTTCACTTGAGAGTTCTAGTTTGCCACCTATAATTTTAGTTCCATTTATAGAAAAGTAGACATCTTCAAGTTGGTATGCATTATTCATTTAGTTCACTCCTCCTTGTAAAATTGTTTATGTCTTCAGTAGTGATATTGAGTAGTACTTCATTCATACTGAAGTTGTAAGTAATTGAAACACTTAACATAAGTTTAAGTTGTGGATTTGAAGATAATGTGAGTTTGAGCTTGGAATAAGCAACTATTAATCTTCTCTCAATAAAACGTTCTAACATACATTCTATTGCCGAAGTATAAGCATTATCTCTTTGGCCAGATAGTTGAAGTGCTGATAATTTACTATTTTGTCTATTATTTAAGTTCCATATTCTAATAAGTTCTGCAATAAATTCATATTTGATATAGTCATAAGTAAAAATTTCGTCGATAGGGTTAGAATCAAGACAAATCCCTTCTTTAAAAGCAGAAATACCATCAAGTCCAGTTTCATTAAGGTATGAATAGAAATTGATATTAGCTTGTCTAAGCTTAGTAATTTCTTCACTATTAGTAATAGGATTTATACCACTAAATGTAAGTCCATAAGGGTTTACAGCATGAAACATACTTGCTTCATGTAAATACTTAGATACAAATCTTAAATGTAATTGTTGATCTCCTTTAGAATGAATAACAATAATTTTAGATTTAGAGTTTGAACCATTTTTAAACAATTCTTTTATTTCAGATTCTTTGGTTCCAAAAACAAAGAAGTGTGCAGGATCTTTGAAATTGGTATAATCATCTTTATAAATAGTAAGACCATCACCACCATCATTATTACTTGCATAAGTGTTTATAAATACAATAAAAGCATTTCTACTTCTTTTAAATAGTTCTTTAATCCCTTTTGCTTCTGTTGTTTCTTTATATATAACTAATGTTACAGAACGTAATCCTTTATCATCTTCTGCAAAAAATGCTTGAATTGCTTGTTTTAAATATTCTTTTTCTTTATTAAATTCATCGTCACCATTGCTACCTTCTTTTTCAAGTGCATCAATTGCTTGTTCATAATCATTTATATTTAAATATAATATTTTATATTTTGGTGATGTAGTATTAAGTTTAATTTTTGAACATTTATAGACAAGTAGTGGTGTATAATAACTTACTTGATTTAGATCCAATCTAGAATGCGTTAAATTAACACTAATTGTATCAGCTGGCATTATTTTTCTCCTTAATTTTTTCTTCTTCTATTTGTATATTTGCTCTAAATCCTTGACTTAAACAATAAGTTAAGTTGCTATGATTGCTATTTATGTCAAGGAGACCATTGTTTTGCATATTTGTTGTATGGTGAATATAAAATTTCAAATTTATTTGGTAGTCATTATCTTCAGGTGTAAAAGTAAAGCTTTGAGTTGCAAAGTCATATAAGAAGTCACTAAATAATGTATAAAGTAACATAAGTCTTTCATATGCATCTTTGTTTGAATTGTTCGTTAATGCCATAAAATATAGTTGAAAATTGATAGCAAATTCGTTGACATTATTATAAAATACACCTGTTCTTGAATTATGATTAAAGAGACCATCAATATTATTAAAATGCACAGCAATTATATTTGAATTATT
>NZ_AYOU01000081.1 GCF_000500065.1 Borrelia hispanica CRI
TTAATAAAGCTAATATAAGCAATATAAATAAAGAGAATTCTAAGAACTCTTTAGAGAAAAACTCTGTAAAAAGTCTTTCATGTAAAAAACCAAAAAATGTGGAAAAGAAAAATGAAAAAGTGCAATTTAAACGAATTGGCGTAAAAACTAGACTGATAGAAGTGCACAAAATAAGCAAAAACTATATGCAACAGGTGAAAGAGCTGAGCAACAACGATTCAACGTACATAAACGCCTTGCTAAATTTGGAGACTGCCATAAATGAGTATGGGAAAGAATATGACATCGAAGATATTTTGAAACACTTTCTAAAGCAATTTGGCAACAGGTACAAGTACAAAGTGTGGATGATGATGAAAAGAACAGATGGCGTAATAAACGACTATGATCTCATATGGGAGGGCCGATTCAAAGATTGGTACTCGCACAAATATAAGAAAAATTACACGACGAAAAAAGAAAAATATGGCGAAAAAATAAGATTAGCAAGCAAAAATTTTGAATTTCATGCGTCAAGAAATGTGAAAGACGAAGAAGAAGAAAAAAAAGAAAAAGAGAAAGCAAAAAAAGAACGCAAACTGCAACTCAAACGACAACAAGAATATATAGAGAGGTTATTTAGGCGAGAAGAAGAAGAAAGAAGAGAGCGGATCAGAAGGAGAGAAGAAGAAAAGGCAAAGTTAAGAATGGAGGTTAAAGAAGAAATACGATCCTATGTAGGAAATATTGGAAATAGCGATTCTAGTGATGATATTGCAAAGTTATACCCTTTGTACGAAGAGAGTAGGGGAGATAATATTGCCGTACGCCCGCCGAGATCACAAATTAACATTAATTTTGAAGGATTGAAGACTACTAAAGGACTTTCTCTTGCTAGTTTGGGAATTATGCTTCCATATCAAGAGCAAGATCCAGATAAAGATAAAATTTTGATGCAAAATGCAAAAGGAGAGATGATATGAAATTTAGTTTAAAGTATTTAATAACAAGATTTCATTTAAGAATAAATAGCTTTTGTAAAGCCTATATGATCAATGAGGTGAAGTTTAAATAGAAAAACAGACTAGTCAATGATTGCGTGCTCAATACAAGAATAAGTAAAAATAAAGTCATTATTATAAAAATAGTGGAGCTTATTTTATTTGATATAAAAATTTAGAGCCTAATGAAAAATTCTTTTGAACGTATTTAATCCAGTGCTATATTTTTGAAATATGATGAAAACAACATTGGTATTTCTTTATATGTTTTATATTATAAATTATTCATAGGTATTCAGATGTTTATTACCTGATTATTCATTTCGTGCTTTAAATTTATCAATAAATTCTTGAAGCCAATCTTTTTTGTTAACAACTAATTCATCTAATATGAAACCGATGATTTTTGTATTTTGCTTATAAAAAGCATAACTTTCTTGATGTTTAAGCTGAAAACTTAATGATTGTATTGATTCTTTTTTTGATTTATTTATTGTTTTATTTCCTGTATTTTGAATTAAATTAAAAGCATCATGTATACCATTTTCAATTATATAATTTTCCTCTATCAAACCTTCTTCTATAGCATTTGCTATTTTTAAATAAACATATACTTGGCTTCTTGCAAGTCGATAACTCTTTATAAAACTATCAAAACTTTTATATCCATCTAATTTATAATATTTATTATCTTTTATTTCTTTTAAAATCCGAATACTATCTACTTTGTGAAAAATTTCTTTTCTGAAATTAGCTTTTAATCGTTCTTTTAAAGAATTATAATAAAGAATCTTTTCTTCATTTGTCGATACTATTTTTTTATCATCAGGATCTTCTTCATCCAATATAACTCTCTTATTCAACTTAATTTCCATATAATCTCCTTTGTATTCATATATATTTATATAATTGTCCGGAATCCGGATAATTATATAAATATAAAGATATATTTAGTTGTTGCTTATACATATTTTAAAAGATTCAGTAGTGCACACTCATACTCCTTGATATAATCTTTGGTCAAATCAAATTCGTCATTTTTGGCAATTTTTTTATTTAAATCCTCTCTTTCATGAATTAATCCTAAAAAACCTTTTTTGGATTCAACGTATTTTAATAACTGTTTATGAGTGTTATTTTTTTTAAATCTTGTTATAAGAACAAAAATTGGTATTTTGACTTTTAGTTTTTTCATATAAAATTCTAATAAATCTAAGCTTTCTACAGACCATTTTTCTGCTGTCATCGGTACTATTGTATAATTACTAGATAACAAAGCATTTGCTAATGTAAATTCTAAACTAGGATTAGTATCAATTATTACATAATCATATACCGATTTTAAAAAGAGTAAATTATCTTTTAATCTCAATTCTTTAAGGGGTATGGATTCACTAGCAAATTTGTGTAAGCTTAAGTAACTTGGAATTAAGTCTAAATTGTCTTTAAGATTTACAATTGCATCGTTAATATCTAATCTTTCTTTAAGTACTCTATATATATTTTTACTTACAATATTAATCTTTTTATTTGTAAGTTCCTTATAGAAATAACTGGTAGTAGATGCCTGTGTGTCTATATCTATCAATAACACTTTATATTTTTTAGCCAATAAAGTTGCAAATATTAGGCTAGTTGTGCTTTTCCCAACTCCACCTTTAATTGATGCAATTGTTATTACTTTTGGTTTTTTGATATCCATTTTCAAACATCCTCCAATATGATAGTTTTTTTATCATAAAACATATATATTTCTTTCTCTAAATTTAAAAGTTTCTATTAAAAATTTGTAATGTTTCTTATGACTTTTTTTTATTCTGAGTAGATAATCAATCCTTTTAAGATAACAAGAAAAACTGTTCTTGTTGAACTTAAATTTAATATAATATCTTTTTGAAAATATAGAAGCTTGCATTGTCTTATTTTTTTTATAGTTTTTAACTACATTTTTATTTTTTATTGATTTTCTATAACTATAAGATATGTCTAAAAATTTATTATTATCTTTTACAGCAAACAGTCCGAACCATTTTACTTTTTCTTGAGTCAATAGCTCTTTGAAAGAGATGGTAAACCTATGCTTATGACTTTTGTGAACTTCCAATTTGTAAGAATTTGTCATAATTTCTGTATGATATACTTTTTTATCATCCTTCTCTTCGGCTTTAATAAAAAGATTATGAGCTTTTTCTTCTGTTAATTTGATTTTTAATTTTTTTTGCTTAAGTAGTTTTAGTGCATTGCTCATAATTAATCCTTAATCAACAATTTCTTTTGATTTTTTTAATTTTAAATAATTTCTTTATGTTCTATTAACTTTAATAGTTCATAATAATAAAAATTATTAATCACTTTATTATATTCTAATTTTTGTTGTTTGTTTAGATAATCTTTTTAGAATTGGTATGGAAATGTTAAGTTTGACTTTATGCTTTAATTATTCAAATGATATGCTAACTATATTAATTATTAAATAATCATGATAACTTAATGTTTATTATTTATTAGAATTAAATTGTTTTTTTGAATTTCTTATTAGTTAAACTTTTTTTGCTATTCTAAATAATTTATTTATAAAATTTTATAAAAATTAACAGATTTATTTGAAAATTTTGGGTAATGTTAGCAATTTAAATAAATTATATTTTCTATAATGTTTTTTATGTTTTTTAGCAAATAAGAAGATGATGTTTTTGTTGTTTTTGTCTCATATATGACAATTTATATTTATTAGATAGTAACTTATTTGATTATAATTATTAAAATAATATGGTATAATATACTTCATATATTTATAAATATAAAATTAAAAATATAAATTTAAAATATAAGGAAAATATTTATGTCACAAAAAAGAACATTACAAACTATAAAAGAACAATTAAGTGAGGATGAAAAAATTGCTTTAAATTTTTTCGAAGATCTTCTTGTGAGACGTAATGAGGATGAGTTTCGAAATTATTATGGGTTGGACAAAAATATTAGTTTTCCGTATGGAAGATATTCCAAATTTTATTTTGATGAGTTTGTGGTAATTATGGATTCTGAGGGTTTGCTCAAACTAGCTTTATTATTTATTATGTCAACATTAAATGCAAGAGCTGCAGTAAAACATGTTATTGAACATTATAATGGGCCAAATAAAAATATATGGGCAGATAGATTCAAAAAGGAAACTATAGAGTATTTTAGATATTTAATAATTTTTACTCGAGGAGAACCATTTGGTTATACGTCTGAAAGGCTTCGTATGTTCTATGATGAGTTAATACACATAAGCAAAGCACCTAGTTTTGGAAAGATTGCAAAAGGTATAATCGATTCTGTGATTATTAAACAGTTAGATAAAGATAAGAAAGATGCTTTGAATTTTTTTGAGAAAGCTGTACCTAAATCTGTTTATAATCTCGCATATCCTTCAAAACAAGCTTTTTATCCGTTCATTGCATACCTAACTGTTGACAATCTTAAAAGAGTTTTATCAAAAATTGCAACAACGTTACATGCAAAAAAAATTGCAGAACAGGCTCTTTCAAGTTATATTGGGATTAAAAAAGACATGTTTAATAAAATGTTAAAAGATTCGGAAGGACAATATGAAAGGTATTTAGGAAGCATTTTGAATGCTAATTCTTTGGATGATGTGTATTATGATTTGTCAAGAGAAATAGATGTACCTCGATTTAAAAGTATTGCACATTCTATAAGTTATTATATAAGTGAAATAAAGCACCTAAATGATGAGGAAAAAGATGCCTTAGATTTTTTTGAAGGTTCTATAACAGAAATTAATCCAGATGATTCAGATGATTATAAGCTTATAACACATGCAAAAGAAGATTTTTATTTGTTATTAGAACACATAGGTATTGACAATTTACAATTTCAAAAATTCTTATCAGGTATTGTAATAATACTAAATGCAATAAAAGTAGCAGAAAAGACTATAAGAAATTATGACAGTTCAATTAAAGATATGCTTATACAAAAATTGCGAAATGTAAAAGCAGAATATATAAAATATCTGAAAAATATTTGTAATACTTCTTCTTTTGATGAGGTATATAATAATTTATCAGTAAAAATATACGATGCATCTCGATTTGCGAATATTTTAAACTATATCATATATCATAATATGATAAACCAGTTAAGTAATGAAGAGAGAGCCGCTTTGGCTTTTCTTGAAGACAGTGTAACAACTTCTAGTTCAGATGCTACAGGTAATTTTAAGTCTATAATTCATACAAAACAAACTTTTTATCAACTTATATTAGGTACAGCTGATGTTAATAAATTTATACCAGCTTTAAGAGTTGTTGCAGCGACATTAATTGAAAAAAAATTGACAGAAGAAGCTCTTTTAAATTGTCATGGATCAGAAAAAGATGTATTTATGCAAGAATTAAAAGATTCAGAAACAATTTATATAAATTGTTTAAAAACTATTTGTAGTACTTTCTTTGTTGAGGAAATGAATTCTAATTTATTATGTGAAGCAGACTATGCATATCATTTTGAAATTCTTAGAAAAAAGATATTAGCTTATAATGATTTTTATGATAAAATTTTGGAACAATTAAGTAGTGACGAGAAAAAGGCTTTAAATTTTCTTAAAAATGCTATAACAAGTTCTAATTTAGATAATCCAGATGATGATAAGATGACAATACAAGCAAAACAAAACTATAATCGGTTGATACTAAATGCAGGAAATACAGGTGTCATTGATAAACTTAGGGGAATTTTATCATTTATCGTAAAAACATTAGATGTCAAAGAGGCAGTAGAACAAGCTCTTGCAAAATATAATATTGGATGGCCGTCTAGAAAAGATGTAATTGTACAACGGTTGCAAGATAATGAAACAGAATATATTAGACATTTGAAAACTTTTTTTGGTACTTCATTGCCTAATGAATTGTATGATAATTATAATTATGCATTAAAGTCAACACAATGTATGTCAGACTTTGACAATACTTTATATGCTATAAAATTTTATCGTGATATTTATGCTCAAGTTTTAGAAAAATTGGATAGTGATAAAATAGATGCCTCAACTTTTCTTGGAAATGCTATATCAATTCCTGATCCCAGTGATCCAGATGATCTTAGAGTTATAAAAACTGCAACCGAAGCTTTTTATGGGTTTTGTGAGGACTCATTAAGTGTAGGTATTGTTAGACTTGAAAAAGTTTTATCAGGTATTGCAGGAATATTAAATGAAAAAGAGGGAGTAGAACGAATTCTTGCAATGTATAATGGACCGGATAAAGATGTACTTATAAAAAGATTAAAAGACAAGGAAACAGAATATGTGAGACGTTTAAAAACCGCTTGTTATGCTTTTAAGTCTGATGATTTGTATAAGAATTTATTAGGTACATTACAATATGGATTAGAGTTTAAAAGTATTATTGTAGAGGATATAAAATCTTATCATGATATTTATGATCAAGTGTTAGAAAAATTAAATAACGATAAAATGCGTGCTGCCTTAACTTTTCTTGAAACTGCTATATCAATTCCTGATTTAACTAACCCAGGTGATCTTGGTATTATAAATAAGACAAGACAAACTTTTTGTGATTTTTGTAAGTTTTTCCTAGATACAGATAGTATTGTTAGACTTGAAAGAGCGCTATCAGGTATTGTAGAGACATTAAGTAAAAAAGAGGGAGTAGAACGAATTCTTGCAGAGTATGGTGGACCTAACAAAAACATACTTACACAAAGATTAAAAGATATAGAAACAGAATATAGTAAGTATTTAAAAAATATTTGTAGTCATGATTCTATTTATGACATGGAGAATAGCTTATTAAGCAATGCAAATAATGCATCCAGTTTTATTGGTATTGAAACTGAGGTAACATCTTGTAATAGTAAGTATATTAATATTATCAGTAAATTCAGTGAGGAAGGAG
>NZ_AYOU01000082.1 GCF_000500065.1 Borrelia hispanica CRI
TTATATGATTTGAGTTGGTTTTGTTGATTTAGCCCATCAATATTAATATTGCCTTCTAGAATAGTACCACTAGGAATAGTTTTATATAGTGTTTGCCAGAGTGTTGATTTAAAATCAGAATTGATAATATTAGTTTTAGTTGAATCTAGTAGTGATTCATTCACTATAAGATAAATATTAGCTTTACCAGCTGTGCTTATGATATTTGCATATTCTATTCCGTCGATAGAAGTTAAAGCTGTATGTACAGCATTAAATGTTGTGCTTTTGATACTGATATGCTCTTCTATAGCTTTAAAGTATTCGCCCCCAGGGCTAATTTTAGAAAAGAGTATATTAACTTCATTAATAATTTGTTCTTCTATAATTGCAAGTGATGTTGCAATAATGTTGTAAATGGATGAGGGGTCGTCATTAATTACAATTCTATGCATATTTCGTAAGTTCTCACGTTTAGTTTCAACTATTTGTTTAATATTTTGTTTTAAAATACCAAAATCAGAATCAAACAGTATGCTCATAATTTAACCTCCATGTTTAGAGTGTCATTTGGAAAGTGAAAGACAATGCTTATTGCGTTTGATTGTATCTTTACGTCAAGATTTACAATGTCAATTTTGAGATCTTGTATAATATTGAATAGGTAAGTTTTTATTTGCGTTAAAGAGTTTATCTTGATAAGCTTCACAATGTGTGAATAATCTAAACCCCATTGAGGATCATAGAAAAGACTACCTTTTGGAGTCTTCAAGAAGATGAATAGTCGTTGTTTTTGTTCTTCAATACTATCAACAAGCTGTAAATTCGAATTAAATGCTAAGTTAAAATCATTGTCAATTCTGATATCCAATCTTTATATCCTTTATCCTTTTAACTAATAAAAGGAAGTATAATACTATTTTTGCTAAAAACTATTTAAGCAACATGTTTATTTTGTTTTGTATGTTATTAACATACGTGTAAAAACTAGGTTCAACCGTACCTTGCGCAACTCTCAAATTGTATAAACAATTAACTATTTCTTCTAAGACTTGTTTCAAACTTATATTATTATTTTTGATCTCCATAAGGTTTTTTGTGTGAATAGAAAAATCATCAACTTTGATAGTTGCATTTTGCATATTAATTGGTCGTAATATATAGAAATAGTTTTTATCATAATGATGATCATCATTAATATCGAAAAGATTTATACTACTTTGCAAAAGAATAACCTCATCATTTTCTTGTAAATTAAAATGCATATTTGATATACATCGAGTCTTAATTTCTACATTTTTGTAAATGTATGGTAATACAACACCTTCTTGAGTCTCAGAATCAAAAGATTTGATAATTCCTATTGTAGAGATGAAAATATTTCTATAAATCCATAGCTTGATCTCTTCTTGTGTTAATGCAGAACCAGCCATTTGGCTATTCATTCTGTAAATATCATAATTCACATGCATTTATTTAGCTTCTCCTTTGATATTTAAGTAATTAGTATTATCATAAAGCTTGAGTATAAGAGAACACTCACCAATATTGCTTAATACAGCATTAGCTTGTGAAATAATGCTCTTAATTTTTTTACCAGTTCTATCAATAAAACTGACTTTATCGCCAACTTTTAATTTGTGAGTATACATAATCTTGGCATTCCAATATATGAACTTAATATTTATATTTGAACCTATAGTGACTTCTTGTTGTGGTATGAATTCAAGGAGATAATCTTCAAGAGGTTCATAGTCTTCATCTGTGTCTTTTTTTGTTTCCTCTTCTTTTGTGTCTGTTGTAGGTGTTTCTGTTTTTAGATTTTTACCCTTTTGTATAGGCTTATTTTTTTCTGTTTCTTCTTTTTTCTCTGTTTCTGTTTGTATCGGTACGTAATTTGTAAATATATAGTTACATTCGATATCAGTAGTATTAATAGATGCTTCTTTGATTAGTTGTGTATGGTCTTTAGGTGTAATATCTGTTCTAATGCTTTGGACATACTTTTTAGTTATTTTTTCAACAAATTCAACAGGTGTAGTTGCACAAAAACTTTCATTTATTATACGTTTTTTGTTTTCGTAAGTCATATTGATAATATTTCTACCAGGAAAAGCTGATTTGATCGCCTCTTCTACTGTCATGCCTTGAAATTGATTTGGGTTGAGTGCTCTATGAAAATAATTGCTTTTTGATGCTAAATGAATTTCCAATTCAACACTAAAATCACCACTAGGATAATCAGTACTCATAGGTGTACCTAAGTACCCAGACATGATAAAGTCATAATCTTTAGCGTCTGCAAATTTTTTATAGTAAATTGCCACAATATTACCAGCTTGTAAATTATCATTAAAATCTATAGGTAAATTCCAAATAGTTAGTTTTGCTTGTTTGGCACATATATAGTTATAGCTTGTATATACATCAGATATTTGAATGTCTATATGTATGCCATCTGTAGTTCGAAGTACAATTTTGGGTTCGTTTGTATTTTTCTTCTTTTCTTCAGTTTTTTCAGTCTTAGTTTCTTCCTTTGGTTTTTCTTTAGGTATGCTCTTTTCTTTAGCTTTTTCAGTTTGAGTTTCATTTTCTTTTTTAGGTGTCTCGTAGATTTTAGGTTGATCGTAGAATTCGATCTTAAAGTCATATTTTAAAAGTCTAGGCTCCATTAATTTATCCTTTGTATTTTGTAAATGTTTTGAGAACTTCTAATGTTACACTAATTTCAACCTCATCAAGATATACTGTATCTTTCAGATCAAGAGAAGTAATAGCAACTATTTCTATAAATCCAAAAGATGGGCTATAAACACTAAATGGCACACTTTCTTTTACCCTATTAGTTAAGTGTTGTTTTGCTAAATTGCTAGTATTTGGAAATATGGATTTTCCGAAAGGCACATTAAATGACCATTTGAGTAGTTCTGAATATCCACTAACTAATTTAGCATTATTTAAGGTGATAATCTCGTCGTTGAAAGTAGGATTATAACTTACATGTGTAGATTTACGAGTGTAATAATCAATTATAGGACGTTTTGAACAAGTAGTATTATATTTCATATTGATTAATTCACTTTTAGCTTGAATGAAAAATCCTTGTGGGACATATCCTTGGCCTTTAAAGTCCATTCGTGGACATAGAATCAAGAAGTTAGATGTCATAAACACACTAGATAATTGGTTAAAAGTTTCTTTTAAAATGGTTGTTATTTGAGATGGCGTTAAGTGCATATAATCTAGCATTGATTTTATGCCTTTTGCATCTTGGTACTGGTGAATAAAATCAGTTGTAAATTGTGTAATCATATTTATACCTCCTTAAGGTGTTTTTACACTTGCGTCTTTTTCTAATTTAGTTCCAGTATCAGTAGTTGGGAGTGGTGAATGGTCTTTATCTGTTGTATCGTCTGCACTAAAAAACAATGCATATGCCCAAGTAGGCAGTATTTGTTTTAGTGCTATTTTTACCATTTTTGTAAACCATTCGTAAATATTACCGAAAAAACTTGTGAGACCCTTGATCATTGGATCAAGTATGTGAGTTTTGAAATTAAATTTTTCAAGCCAGTTGGTTAACTTTACTAAACAATCTAAAATGGGTTCTAGTACTGTAGTTGAAATTCTTGAAAAAGAATCTTCGACTTTACCAAGATTATCTTTGATTTTTTCTTCTTTAGTTGTATATGTCGAGAATCCAATTGTATTGAAATCATCAAGAATTTTGTTTAGTGTGTCTGTTCTAAAAGATAAAGCTTGACCTGGAGATAGGAAGTTATATTCCATTTCTTTAGTTTCATTATATTTATCAAATACTTTGTGAAATGACCTTAGAGTATCATATAAAGGTCCGCTTTTACCTCTTAAGAATTCTGATACTACAGAAATAGCAGAAGCATTATCATCAATAATCCCTACGGATTTAAGCTTTGCAGCAAGTGTTGCCGCTTTATTAAGGTGTTCTTCATTGCTTAGCCCTAAACTTGCCAAATCTTTTCTCAAAATTCCAGCATAATTAAGGAACTCTTCTCTATCGATTTCTCTGACAAACCCCTGCATTCCTTGAAGGATTTTATCAAGTTGAGACTTTTCTTCTGGTTTGAATATTTTTGAATTAATTAAACTTAGTTTTTTAGATGTTGCATTCTTTTGTATTGTTCTTTTAGCATAATTGAATGCATCACCAATCCCACCTTGAAAAGTAGTTCCAAATATTTGTCCAAGAGCAGTTCCAACCGCAATTTTACCTATCTCTTTAGCAGTGCGCTTAGTTTTATGTATAATTCCGCTTTGCTTTTTTAACGTTTTATATTCTAAGTCCATTAATTCTTTTTCGGACATGGTTGATCTTTTTAATGCAATTTTTTTTGCTTTTCGAAATTTCATGCCCTGGCTAATAAGTTTTTTAGTTTCTTGAAGCTTAAACTTTTCTATATGATCTAGCCTTTTTTGCTCTTCTATTCTTAATTTCTCTTGTCTTTTGTTTTTTGCTAATCTTAATTTTTCTAGCCTTTTTTTTGCTGCTTCTAGTTTTTTTTGTTTTTCTATTTTTAATTTTTCTTGTCTTTTTTGTTCTGCTAATTTTAATTTTTCATATTTACTTATTTTGACAAGCTCAGCTTTTTTTTCTTTCAGATTGTGTTTCAATATTTTTTCAGTGCTATCGAGTCTTGTTCTTTTGGGTTTTAGAACTTTTTCAAGAATAGATATATCTTTTTCTAAAGACTTTTTAGTTGAAGCATGGTCAAGTACACCTTTGAACTTAATAGTAAATCCAGTGTTATTCATAATATTCCTCTAGATAGAGACATCTCATATATCTTCATTTGAAGTTTCAAATCCGATATTTTGTTCACCTCCATCAAATCTTTATAATTCAGTGTCTTGACTTCATTAAAGCTACAAATACCCATCATAACGGGGAAGTGATATTTATCTTTTTTTGCGTTTTCAAGAAATTTGAAATATGAATGTGTTATTTCTTGAAGAATATCACTTCTTTTGTTTATTTTCATAGGCGCACACCTTTAAAATTTTGTTTTTCATGAATCGATATTCTGTATTATTTGTTCATAATTCCAACTATCGTCAATATAGTCGAATTTTACAAAGCCACCATCAGCATTTAGATAATGACTTAAGTAAATGAGACTTGGTTTTTTGAAGTCTTCTTCTAAGTTAAATGTATCAAATTGAATTGAATACAGTATTGCAACAAGATAATCCTTGTAGTAAGAAATATATTTTCTATTGTCATCTAAAATGAAGTAAAATTTGTCTAAAAAGTCGGGTTTGATCATAATGTTTGTTATTGTTCTGAGATAATCAATATTATTGAGTTTATCAATACCATAATTTTGTGAAAAACCTAATATAGAATCCCATTGATAAACTGGTAATACTTTTACATCGAATGTGTGTGTTTCCTTTTTTGTCAAAATATTCATTTTATAAAGTTGAATCATTTAGCCTCCTTAAATTTTACTTATTATGGTTTTTCTACTTTGCAATTAATCGCTCTAATTTCAAACGTAACCTTTTCTGCTTCAGCAGCATAGCTTCTTGATGGTTCTTCTGCAAAGAATGCATGATTAGATATAATGTGAATGTTTTCAAAATCATTAAATACAAGTTTTATCAGTTTTTTGTTTATACTCTCTTCTACATTGTAAAATTGATTTTGAGACATATCTGTTAGTAGCTTATAATCATAAGATCCAATAGTTACTTCAACGTTAAATATGAAAGTAATAGTTTTAGGGTCTCTAAAACTAACTACCGGAAGTCCCATATCTTCAGTACTAGATACAGCTCTTGTTGTAGGTTCACTAGTAAGTTCTAATTTCCCACTTTGAATTTGCTTATCTTTGATTGAGAAAAATATTTTCGTTAAATTATAAACCTGCTCCATTATTAAACCTCCTTTAAGCTATTTTGATAACTTTGTATATCTTGTGTTGTGATATTCAATACCACGCCCTTCATAGAATAGTTATAAGTAATACTTATTGATAAGAATAGTTTTAGTGAAGCACTTGCCGATATTTGTATTTTGAGCTTAGAATAAGAAACAATTATACCTGCATCAACAAACTCTTTCAGTTTGCATGCAATAGCCGCACTATAAGCAGTATCTCTTTGTCCTGATAGTTGAAGTGCTGATAATTTACTATTTTGTCTATTATTCAAGTTCCATATTCTAATAAGTTCCGCAATAAATTCATATTTGATATAGTCGTAAGTAAAAATTTCGTCGATAGGGCTAGAATCTAAACAAATTCCCTCCTTAAAAGCTGGAAAACCATCAAGTCCAGTTTCATTAAGGTGTGAGTAGAAATTGATATTAGCTTGTCTAAGCTTAGTAATTTCTTCACTATTAGTAATAGGATTGATACCACTAAATGTAAGTCCATAAGGGTTTACAGCATGAAACATACTTGCTTCATGTAAATATTTAGATACAAATCTCAAATGTAATTGTTGAGTTCCTTTAGAATGAACAAC
>NZ_AYOU01000083.1 GCF_000500065.1 Borrelia hispanica CRI
GATACATTGAAATTCAATAATTTTGGGGAACTAGAGAAAGATACTAGCTCATCAAGATTCATTAATGCAGTTGCACTTTCTAAGGCTGTGAAACTTAACGAAAATCTTTACATAATACATGTTTCTATATTTGGTAATAGGGCTAAAAGCTAATGAGTGGTAAAGTCAATGATGTAGAATTATCTTCTCAAGTAGATGATACAAAAGAACAAGCTGATCTTGAGATTGAATCAGAAGTTCAAGTAAATCAAGATAGTAGTTCTCATACTCCTAAAAGTAGAAAAAGAAGAGGAGCAGAAGATTTAAGTCAAAATCTGGATAGTCGTTTTGGAGCAGAGAAAGAAAAACAATACAGGTTGGCATATCTTAGACTGAAAAAATATACTAAAACAACAACAGAAGATTTGGCTGTAAGAAGTTGTGCAAAGAATGGTTTTCAGGGTAGTGCCGATTTTCCTTATATCTTAACGCAAACTATCTCAAGCAGCGTTGACAAATATGAAAATATGCCATACAAAGGTTTTCCATACAAACGTGCTGTGAAATTGAGTTTTGATACTGATGGGTCTGTTTTTGTTGAGACAAGCGATGATTCTAACGTATATGGCATGTGTGTTGATGTTGATGAGTATACTAATACTGCTTGTGTAGTTCCAATTACTAATAATGTTTCTGGTTATTTCATATGTGCAGATTCTAGTATACAATGTGGCGACCATTTAGACTTCAATTCTGAAGGCGAATTGGTAAAAGCCAGTTCTAATTTACCTACTTCAATCAATATTATCGCATTAAGTAATACATATAAGCATGATTTTAGAACTCCAGCTGAACAAAGCGATTCGTCTTTTAGTTCAAGTAGTGATTTTGTAATTCATTTTGTAAAAGTTACTATATTTGGCAACAAAGCCATACAAAGAAAAAGCTAAAAATAAAAAGGAGGTTAGAGTATGCCAGATATGAAACAGCTCATCAAAGATTATGAGGACAAAAGAAAAGCTCTGGCGGCTGTTATCAAAGGTGGTAGTAAAGAAGTAGCTGTTAGAAGTAATACTTTTGATTTTAGAAACAAAGGACCACATATTGGCGATGGTGGGTTTACCGCTTCTAGTAGTAATACAAAAATAGAAAACTGGCCTAGTAAAAACTATCCCTACAAATGTGGTGTTAAGGTCGCAACAAATCCAATCAAAGCTAATGAGGTTCACTATGAATCTTATGTTCAACCAGGTGGTGGGGGTGATTTGTATGGCATATGCATTGACATTGATGATTATACAGAAACAGCGCAAGTTGTTCCTATTACTTCTGGTGGTTATCAAGCTTGGCTTTTTGCAAAAGACGCAACAATCAAAAGAGGCGACAAAATCAAGTTTAACGATAAAGGTGAAGCAGAAAAATCTAGTGGTTCAAATACCATTTATAATGCAATTGCTGTAGAAGATACGGTATCTTTACCAGATAATACATATTTAGTTCATGTAAAATTTGTTGGCAACAATGTCCAATAATTCAATCAAGGAGGTTTGAAAATGGAATTATATGAAGAAGATTATTATGAACAAGAAGTTATTCAAGCAACAGAGGAAGTAGAATTACCAAAATTTTACGATTGGTTCGCCCCAGAACAAATTGAAGAAGTTCCTTATAAGATGGGATTTTTCAAAGTAGTAGAATGGGATGCATTCATCAACGATAATCCAACAAATGTTATAAATAATTATAATACTGTCTCAACAATAGGATTTAGATCAGAATTCGTAAAACTTAACTATTTGCATTTGCAATACAAATTTGCACATCTGAAAGATTCTGCTGTTGCTCAATTTACAAATTCTGAGTATGTTGGAGATGTTAATAATAATCACTTGCCTTTTGGTACCGCATATAAACTAGCATGCAATGAAATTATGAAACTGATCACCCATTTTGTACTAACGGGAACTGTATCAGTGCAAAAGGATGGCACAAGAACAAAACGTCTATTACCTAATATGTATGGACTGCTCAATATGCCATATCAAATCAAAGAAGAAGTTCAAGCTGCAAATAAAGACAAAATGGAGAAGATATTTGAATCTATAGAATCAGGACTTTCAAAATTAGAACTTGGTGACTACTTTGATTGTCCATTCATGGTATTAATTGATCCATTGACAAGCTTAAAATTGGTTAAACCTTATGCAATACCAAATGCATCCTCATCATCTAATGTTTATTCGTCAACTGATTCATGGGAAGATTTTTTAATTAAAACAATTAAAGCTTTGAATAATAGAAATGAAGTAACTATACAAATATCTAATTTACTAAAAAATCAAATTATTATTTACCCAATGAATCCGAAGTTGCTTAAATTCAAACCAAGTCAATTCATGTTGCCAACACCAAATGAACAAATTGACACCAATTCAAGTAATATAGCTCATTCTTATATTGATTTTGTTCTTGGTGGGCTTATGGCTACACAGAAGACTATTCTTCAAGTAGAAATTAAGCAAAGTTAAGGAGTATCTATGTCACAGCATGAAAGTCAAGAAGAAACACAAGAACTTCAAAATGAAATACGCCAACTTTATGCAGAAATAATAGAATTATTAGACACTAATGAAGAGACTGTGAGTTTTTCTACTTTTATGCAATATGCAAAATTGGTCGATATGCTTCTTGAAGTTAGGGGTATTGACGTAGAGATGCTCACGGCTTCACATATCAAATTGTTGATGTATTACTATACTGGCTGCAGACTAAAGAAAAGCGGAACTATCGATGATTTTAGTGGCAATAGTCAAGTAGTAAAGAAGCATAAACTTAACGAACTTGAGATCGAATATGAACAGGTACAATCACAATCTGATGGTTCTGAATCTTTTGGTGCTGGGATCAAAGCTAGTGAAGGGTTCTGTTCGTCTTTTGATTCATTATTAGCTAATTTAGCACTTGTTGAAGAATCAACAACTAAAAAATATTGCATAGGAGTTGCTCGTTAATGCAGATAAATCATGTTAGAAGTAAATTTGCTCAAATGGCAAAATCTGTTATCTCTTATTTTGAAAATAAAAAACCTTTAAGGCTTTATAAAAAAAGATATGAATATAATGAAGATACTGCAAGTTCTGAAGCAATAATTGACAAAGACAACTTTCAAGAATTTACAGGTGTACTATTTAGCATAAATCCCGATTCTATTGTAAGTATTAATGAATCAAATCTTGGTGATATGACATGTCTTTACAAGTTGTATACAAGTGCACAACTTGA
>NZ_AYOU01000084.1 GCF_000500065.1 Borrelia hispanica CRI
TCATAAATCCTCCTTAAATTTTAATTATTATGGTTTTTTTACTTCGCAATTAACAGCTCTAATTTCAAACGTAACCTTTTCTGCTTCAGCAGCATAGCTTCTTGATGGTTCTTCTGCAAAGAATGCATTATTAGATACAATGTGAATGTTTTCAAAGTCATTAAATACAAGGCTTAGCAGTTTTTCATATGTACTCTCTTTTACATTGTAAAATTGATTTTGAGACATATCTGTTAGTAGCTTGTAATCATAAGATCCAATAGTTACTTCAACATTAAATATGAAAGTAATAGTTTTAGGGTCTCTAAAACTAACTACCGGAAATCCCATATCTTCAGTACTAGATACAGCTCTTGTTGTAGGTTCACTAGTAAGCTCTAATTTCCCACTTTGAATATGCTTATCTTTAATTGAGAAAAATATCTTCGTTAAGTTGTAAACATGATCCATTATTTAACCTCCTTTAAACTATTTTGATAGCTTTGTATATCTTGTGTTGTGATATTTAATACCACTCCTTTCATAGAATGGTTATAAGTAATATTTATTGATAAGAATAGTTTTAGTGCAGCACTTGCCGATATTTGTATTTTGAGTTTAGAATAAGAAACAATTAGACCTGAATCAATAAGTTCTTTAAGTTTGCATTCAATAGCAGCACTATAAGCATTATCTCTTTGTCCTGATAGTTGAAGTTCTGATAATTTACTATTTTGTCTATTATTTAAGTTCCATATTCTAATAAGTTCTGCAATAAATTCATATTTGATATAGTCATAAGTAAAAATTTCATCGATAGGGGTAGAATCGAGACAAATTCCTTCTTTAAAAGCTGGGAAACCATCAAGTCCAGTTTCATTAAGGTGTGAATAGAAATTGATATTAGCTTGTCTAAGCTTAGTAATCTCTGTGCTATCAGTAATAGGATTTATACTACTAAATGTAAGTCCATAAGGGTTTACAGCATGAAAGATACTTGCTTCATGTAAGTATTTAGATGTAAATCTTAAATGTAATTGTTGATCTCCTTTAGAATGAATAACAATAATTTTAGATTTGGAGTTAGAACCATTTTTAAACAATTCTTTTATTTCAGATTCTTTGGTTCCAAATACAAAGAAGTGTGCAGGGTCTTTGAAATTAGTATAATCATCTTTATAAATAGTAAGACCATCACCACCATTATTATTACTTGCATAAGTGTTTATAAATACAATAAAAGCATTTCTACTTCTTTTAAATAGTTCTTTAATCCCTTTTGCCTCTGTTGTTTCTTTATATATAACTAATGTTACAGAACGTAATCCTTTATCATCTTCTGCAAAAAATGCTTGAATTGCTTGTTTTAAATATTCTTTTTCTTTATTAAATTCATCGTCACCATTGCTACCTTCTTTTTCAAGTGCATCAATTGCTTGTTCATAATCATTTATATTTAAATATAATATTTTATATTTTGGTGATGTAGTATTAAGTTTAATTTTTGAACATTTATAGACAAGTAGTGGTGTATAATAACTTACTTGATTTAGATCCAATCTAGAATGCGTTAAATTAACACTAATTGTATCAGCTGGCATTATTTTTCTCCTTAATTTTTTCTTCTTCTATTTGTATATTTGCTCTAAATCCTTGACTTAAACAATAAGTTAAGTTGCTATGATTGCTATTTATGTCAAGGAGACCATTGTTTTGCATATTTGTTGTATGGTGAATATAAAATTTCAAATTTATTTGGTAGTCATTATCTTCAGGTGTAAAAGTAAAGCTTTGAGTTGCAAAGTCATATAAGAAGTCACTAAATAATGTATAAAGTAACATAAGTCTTTCATATGCATCTTTGTTTGAATTGTTCGTTAATGCCATAAAATATAGTTGAAAATTGATAGCAAATTCGTTGACATTATTATAAAATACACCTGTTCTTGAATTATGATTAAAGAGACCATCAATATTATTAAAATGCACAGCAATTATATTTGAATTATT
>NZ_AYOU01000085.1 GCF_000500065.1 Borrelia hispanica CRI
TCATAAACTTAAGTCCAAGTTGACTTTTGGCTATACTAAATTGACTCTTAAGTTCACGTGCTTTAGCATTTGTCTCGAGTACTCGATCTAATATACTATTAAGAGTAGTTTTACAAATAGTTACTTTACTTTCACTAAAAAATTCCTTTGGATTATCTTTGATATTTTCCCATTTTTGTCTCATTTTACTTACATTAGCTCGTGAAACACCAAGTTCTTTCGCTATTTCAGTATCATTTAATCGACCTTCATCAAAATACATGGCATAATCTTCATATGCCCTCTTTACTTTATTCATATCTCTTCAACCTTATAATTTAACAAAAATTAATTTTAGTTAACATAAACTTTATAACAAAACATTAAACTTTCAAAAATAAATAAACAATTACAAAAATACCTATACAAGAAAAATAATAAATTTGAACTACCCTTAGAAACAAGGAGAGTATTATGATTAAATATACAAATTATTTGATATTTTGTAGTCTATTACTACTTTGCTGTTGCAAAGAAATAACAAAATCTACAAGACCCTCAAAAGATCTAACTAAAAAAAAGCCAGAAACTACAACAACACAAAAAACAGCTGAAGAAACATTAAGAAAAAATTTAACTGAAGAAGAGCAAGTAAACTTAGATTTCTTAAAAGAAAGTTTAAACAATAAAGAAAAGTTTAATAAGTTTTTATTATTTGCTCAACCTAAGATTAAAGAAGCTTTGGCTCACATAAAGACTCAACTTGAACGTTGCAAAAACAATAACGATGGTAAAGAAGGATTTAAAAATGCGGTACAAGCCTACTTTACTACAATGGATGACAATGAACTAGCTAATTTTAAAGATAGTGTGACGAGTACTTGTTAACGAAAGTTAAAAAATATTCAAAAAAACCTATTACATTGAAAAATATTGTAAAATGTCAAAAACATAATTCACATAATTTCATTTATTAAATTAGCAATTTAAAAAAAGTAAATAAAACTTTATGACAAACTAACAATTTTTATAAAATCAACAATCATATTATACAAATAATTATGAAATAGGAGAATAAAGATAAAATTAAAAGCAAATCTTTTTTAAAAATCCCTATACAAACCAAAATAACTAATAGTATACTTAAAAACAAGGAGAATATTATATGTATAAATATTTAAAACACATACTAATTTATAGTCTAATACTAGTCTATTCTTGTACAGATAAACTAAAAGTACACGAAAGAATAAGTTTAACACCAGCTAAACAAATACCAACTAAACAAACACCAACTAAACAAACACCACAAACGGAAGAAAATAAGAGTTTCAATACCATTATTCATGGATTTAACAAACATACAGAAGAAGAAAGAGAAAAAACCAACAAACATGACAGTGGTAAAACACAAGTAGCAAATATTGACTACTATAGAAACAGAATAACCAACTATAATACATTTATTTCTTGGATTAAAGATAAGCCAGAAAAGAAGAAAGAACTAGATAAAGCTTGGACTGAAGCTTATAATTGGCTAGAGAAAAGAAGAGCAGAAAATGCACCTGAAAAAACTTTAAATGAATATATAAGCGATGCCATTGATTGTGGCAACAATCTTTCATGTCAAGATACAAAGAAACAATATGGCACTAAAGAAAACCAAATAGTTCCATTCTTTGAGCTAATTTTAAGGCACATATTTATCAGTTATAGCGATCCTGAAAAGATTTTTATACAACTTCACACAATTAATATTTCAAGAATAAAAGATGATTTTTGATTTTATTGTAAGAAAGTAATAAATTAAAAGTTTGTAAAAAATAAAGGAAGTTGACTATGTGTTAACCTATGATAAAAAGTAGGTTAACAAAAGAAAGATAGAGGAAAGATATTATCATTGCGAAAAGTCTTAGGCTTAAAATGGAGTATCAAATAAATAGGAAGCAAAAAAGGAAGTATTTGCAAAAAATAGGAATAAGTATCTAAGATATTTATTCCAAAAATACTTAAAACCATATCTTCTACTAATTACAATCAAACTACACGCCATTTTTAACATACAATGAAAGGCCCAAAAAATTGACTAAACTTATAAGTATTTGTTAAACTATTAATTAACCATTTTATAATTTTTAAAATCATTAGTTAATAAGTAAACTTTATGAATGATACTAACTTGAACTTATCTAACAAAGTTAATAAAACACTCAAAGACATAGTAAAAGAAAATGAAAATTTAAGCAAAGAATTGTCTTTAATTAAAAGTAAACTTAAAACTAAAAATACTAAACCCAAATCCACTCCTATAAGATTCTATCTAAATGAAAAGACAATAAAACTTGTAAAACGCTGCATCACAAAACTTCAATCTATAGACCCAATTTCTGGATGGTTCGTATACATATTATCAATAACTGGTTGTAGAGGAGTAGAGATACAAAATGTCAAACTTGCTGATATATCACAAGAAAAAAGCAATAATGATGAGGTATTTTATAGTTTACGTGTAAATGTTGC
>NZ_AYOU01000086.1 GCF_000500065.1 Borrelia hispanica CRI
TCATAAACTTAAGTCCAAGTTGACTTTTGGCTATACTAAATTGACTCTTAAGTTCACGTGCTTTAGCATTTGTCTCGAGTACTCGATCTAATATACTATTAAGAGTAGTTTTACAAATAGTTACTTTACTTTCACTAAAAAATTCCTTTGGATTATCTTTGATATTTTCCCATTTTTGTCTCATTTTACTTACATTAGCTCGTGAAACACCAAGTTCTTTCGCTATTTCAGTATCATTTAATCGACCTTCATCAAAATACATGGCATAATCTTCATATGCCCTCTTTACTTTATTCATATCTCTTCAACCTTATAATTTAACAAAAATTAATTTTAGTTAACATAAACTTTATAACAAAACATTAAACTTTCAAAAATAAATAAACAATTACAAAAATACCTATACAAGAAAAATAATAAATTTGAACTACCCTTAGAAACAAGGAGAGTATTATGATTAAATATACAAATTATTTGATATTTTGTAGTCTATTACTACTTTGCTGTTGCAAAGAAATAACAAAATCTACAAGACCCTCAAAAGATCTAACTAAAAAAAAGCCAGAAACTACAACAACACAAAAAACAGCTGAAGAAACATTAAGAAAAAATTTAACTGAAGAAGAGCAAGTAAACTTAGATTTCTTAAAAGAAAGTTTAAACAATAAAGAAAAGTTTAATAAGTTTTTATTATTTGCTCAACCTAAGATTAAAGAAGCTTTGGCTCACATAAAGACTCAACTTGAACGTTGCAAAAACAATAACGATGGTAAAGAAGGATTTAAAAATGCGGTACAAGCCTACTTTACTACAATGGATGACAATGAACTAGCTAATTTTAAAGATAGTGTGACGAGTACTTGTTAACGAAAGTTAAAAAATATTCAAAAAAACCTATTACATTGAAAAATATTGTAAAATGTCAAAAACATAATTCACATAATTTCATTTATTAAATTAGCAATTTAAAAAAAGTAAATAAAACTTTATGACAAACTAACAATTTTTATAAAATCAACAATCATATTATACAAATAATTATGAAATAGGAGAATAAAGATAAAATTAAAAGCAAATCTTTTTTAAAAATCCCTATACAAACCAAAATAACTAATAGTATACTTAAAAACAAGGAGAATATTATATGTATAAATATTTAAAACACATACTAATTTATAGTCTAATACTAGTCTATTCTTGTACAGATAAACTAAAAGTACACGAAAGAATAAGTTTAACACCAGCTAAACAAATACCACAAACGGAAGAAACTAAGAACTTTAATACCATTATTCATGGATTTAACAAATATATAGAACTAGCAAGAGAAGCAATCATAAAACATAAAAGCGGTAAAGAAAGAATACAAGATTTTGACGCAGTAAAAACGGACGTAGAGAAATATGCTAAATTTATTTCTTGGATTGAAAAGAATCTCGAGAAAAAGAAAGAACTAGATGAAGCTTGGACTGAAGCTTATAACTTGTTAGAACAAAGAAGAGCAGAAAATGCACCTGAAAAAACTTTAAAGGAATATATAAGCGATGCCCTTGATTGTGCCCCAAATTATACATGTCAAGATATAAAGAAATATGGAACTCAATACAACCAGATAGGCATCTTCTTTGAGAAAACTTTCAGGGACATATTTATCAATTATAGCGATCCTGAAGAAATTTTTATACAATTTAAAACACTTGATATTTCAGAAATAAAAGATAATTTTTGATTTTATTGTAAGTAAGGAATAAATTAAAAGTTTATAAAAAGTGAAGGAAGTTGACTTTATGTTAACCTATGATAAAAAGTAGGTTAACAAAAGAAAGATAGAGGAAAGATACTATCATTGCACAAAGTCTTAGGCTTAAAATAGAATATTAAATAAATAGGAAGTAAAAAAGCAAGTATTTGTAAAAAATAGGAATAAGTATCTTAGATATTTATTCCAAAAATATTTAAAACCATATCTTCTACTAATTACAATCAAACTACATGCCATTTTTAACATACAATGAAAGGCCCAAAAAATTGACTAAACTTATAAGTATTTGTTAAACTATTAATTAACCATTTTATAATTTTTAAAATCATTAGTTAATAAGTAAACTTTATGAATGATACTAACTTGAACTTATCTAACAAAGTTAATAAAACACTCAAAGACATAGTAAAAGAAAATGAAAATTTAAGCAAAGAATTGTCTTTAATTAAAAGTAAACTTAAAACTAAAAATACTAAACCCAAATCCACTCCTATAAGATTCTATCTAAATGAAAAGACAATAAAACTTGTAAAACGCTGCATCACAAAACTTCAATCTATAGACCCAATTTCTGGATGGTTCGTATACATATTATCAATAACTGGTTGTAGAGGAGTAGAGATACAAAATGTCAAACTTGCTGATATATCACAAGAAAAAAGCAATAATGATGAGGTATTTTATAGTTTACGTGTAAATGTTGC
>NZ_AYOU01000087.1 GCF_000500065.1 Borrelia hispanica CRI
AAGCTACCCAAAAAAATACAGAGTTACCAAAATTAATACAGAGTTACCAAAAAAAATACAAAGTTGACAATTCTTTAAAACAGATATATATTTATTTAAAATAATTAGTATAAAAAAATTTTTTAAAAAAATCAAACATCAAAAAAATAAATGAAATTATATTTAACAATAGTACAAATAATATTATAATTGAAATAAATCCTAAAGAAATTATTAATTTTTGCACAAATTACCTCTTAATATCAAATAGTACAGAACTTAAAGCAATAGGTATCTTGCTTTCTTCTGGTATTCCATTATTTAAATTCACCAAAAAAAATTTTACTATCACTAATTATACATATGATACTATTATTTACACATCATCATCCGATTTACAAATTAAAAATTATACTTTAGTCAACTCCACATTAATTATAAATGCTATTTATTTTCTAAAAAAACATAAGTTTATATTATTCACGTAAAACTTAATCGTATTCTCAAAAAATTATTTTGTACAAATATAACGACTAAACATTTAGAATATATTTATTCTATTATTCTTCAATCTCTACACAAAAAGGACAATTCTTACTTTTATGAATCCATTTTAAAACATCCAAAATACAAAAGTATCAAACTTGTAAGTAAGCCTACTTCACTAAATAGCCTTGAAAACTTAATTTTTATTAATTCATTTGAAAATTTACGTATACATAATACTGCAAATTTATTATTTTATAAAAATAGCAATAATGAATTACAGTCTACTATTGCTAATCTAATTGAATCCTTTCTTATTGATCAACACTCTAACAAAGATATACATACTCTCAAATCATACATTAACCTAAATCTAAAACAAATGGGTATTTCCTATAAAAATACTCACAAAATACAAAAACAAATCTTTTCTAATATCTTCGTATCTTAAACATTAACTAAATTCACTTATTTTACTTAACAATAAACCCTAAAAACACTATAATAGTGTATTGAGCTATGCTATTAAGAAATAGAAACAAAAAAAATACTACTTACACAGAAAAATATCATTCATATTAATAAATCAAAATAAAATAATAATTACTTTGTTTTTATCCATACATCTTGTAATAAAGAAATATAAAAAAGAAAAATCATTAAAAAAAAGGCAAATTAGACTCATATCTACACTTGCCTTCTATGCCAACTCCTAAATAATCTAATGTAACTATCTTTATCATTACTGATCTGCTGTTTTTGGAGATCTTACTTTATCTATTTTTTCTTTTGCTTTTTTAAGTGTTTCCTTTACTGTCTTTTTAATTATATCTTCTACTGATACCAATAACTTATTTACTGCTGTTACTCCTTACTCCTTGAACTTCTTCTTTCCCTCCTGAATTACCAGCTGCTGCTCCTGCTGCTAATTTACCTGAATTAACCAATGAACGTAACGCTATTCCCCCTGCTACTGCTGCTGCTTTTGGTGTATCAGCATTTGATAGGTTCTCACTTGATCCTCCTTTCGCAAATGACACCGCAGTTGTATTAATATTTGCAGCTGCTGCTAATGCTATATCATTGTCTTTTGATTTAACTATTGAATCTAGCATTTCCTCTCCACTTACACTTGCCAGTATTGCTGATGCTTTACCTGCATCTTGAACTCCTGGATTAGCACCACTTGTGGCTAATATTTTAGCTCCATCCTTATTATCTGCATTATTTACTTTTAACGTTGTAGCCCCTGCCTTCAATCCTTGAACACCTATATCTGTCGCTATTTTTACTATTTCTTGTAATGCATTAAGGTATTTCTTTAGTGATTCCTCATTTACTGTTGTTCCTGAACCAGCAGCAACATTTGCATCACCTACTACACTTGCATCACCTACCTTACCTAAAGATTCTAGATGTCCTTTTAATATATTTAAAACTCCCTTAGCTGAATTAATTGCTTCTCTAATTGCATTCTTTCCATCCTTTGATTCTTTCCCTTTACCAAACACCTACCTCTGATTTTTTTGCTACTTCCTCTAATTCTTTTGATGCGTCTTCAAGCTTCTTGCCTAGGTTATTAAAATATTAGCCTACTTCATTCTTCTTTATAGTTACTTTTGCAGTAAATCCCAATACATCTGACACTAACTCCAAAAATGAATATTTAGTTACAGCACTTACTGCTATACCATTAACTGCATGTGCAGATTTATCTTCATTCTTAGCAGCAAATTTACCTCCCTTTGACATTGCTCTTAAAGCAGTTCCTGCAGCTATTACTGCATCTTTTTTAGCATCATCAACATTAAATTCCGTACCAGCATTTTCTTTCTTAGCAGCAGCAATTTCAGCAGCATTCTTTGCATTAACAATCTGAATTTCATTATCAGCAGCATTAGCAGATTTAGCAATAGCTTGCAATATATCAGCTCCACTTACTGCTCCTATTGATGCACTTGCTGCTGCTATATGTTTCTCTTCTGCTCCATTACCATCAGTTTTAGCACCAAATAGCTTACCAATATCCTTCTTATCAGCATCAGCAGGATTAGTTTTATCTGCATGCATGTCCATCTCCCTTGTCTATAACTAAATCAACTATTCCTTTAATTCCTTTCACAAGTGCACTTACACTTGCAGCGTCAACACTAATACCTTCATTAGACTTTCAACTTCACCAATTGATATTCCATCAGTAGCACTACTAGCAGCAAGCTTTGATCCTTTTGTGCAATTTTGTTTAATGTCCCAATAATAAATTGCTCAACTAATTCTTTCACCTTTGGATAGTCACCATTCTCTGCCACTACAGCGTTTAATTTACTTTTTACTGAATTCATAGTCTTCTCAATATCGCTAAAATACTTCCCTATATCCCATCACTACAACTGAACATCTTTTACTAGAACAGTTTAATAAAACAAAAATAATATCAAACATACAAAAAATACATCTTTTATTTTTAACTAAAAGATACCAAAAACACTAAGCTCTTAATATATCACTTAAATAATTGCATATTAGTTAAACCTCACCTTATAATAACCATTTACCCCCGATAAAAAAAGTTTGAGAAGAAATTGCTACTTTAAGTTTAAGACCATAATAACATTAATAACATTATTTAAAAAATAAAAAAGGAAACCATATATCCTGAATCAAGAAAATATGGTTTTCCTTATACTTAATATTTTCTTATTTCTACGAAATTTCCTGATTCATTTACTAACAACAGACTGACTAGCATCAGTTACACTAGTTTCAGAATATTTTATTCCCTTAATTGATTCTTTCACTCTCTCTAAATTGCTACTTACTGTTTTTCTAATTATTACATTAAGTATGCCTAGTACCTTATTTACTGCACTTGCTGCTGCTGCTTTAACTGCACCCTCTTCATTCTGAGCAGCTTGAGTAAATTTACCACCTTTAGTCATCGCCTTTAGAGCAACCGCAGCTGCTAGATCTGCATTGGTTTTAGCAGTACTAGCAGAATTATCGGCATTGCCACCAGCAACTAATGTCCCAACTTCAGAACTAGGAGAAGCTTGAGCAGGAACGTCCACAGCAGTAGCATTTCTAATGCAGTAGCATTTCTAATTTTGTCAATCATTGCCCACGGATCTGCCTTAGACACTTCATCTGCTAACTTTGCAGCATCACCAGCAACAGCCCGACTATTATGAGCCAATAACTTAGGTCCATTAGCATTAGCCACAATATTACCAGAATCACCCTTCTCAAGTTTGATAGCAGACTTCTCTGCTATTTCAAGAATTGTCTTTACACCTTCAATTATTGCATTAACGCTATCTTTATCAGCTCCAGCAGGAGCATTATTAGCTTCAGCAGCACCTGCAGCAAAATCAATATTACCAGCTTCTTTAGAAACAGTAGCAAGTTTCATTATAGCAGTATTTAACTTGTCAAAATATCACTTGCGCCTTTAATTGCACTCTTAACAACTTCAATTGTGCTTTCCTCAACATCCTTAGCTTCAAAGATTTTACTTAATAATTCATTTAACTTATTCTTCGTTGTTATAAGTTCATCGCCAATCCTCTTAAAGTGTTCCCCTACCTTACTTCTCTTATCCCCCGATTTCACTACACTAAACCCTAATGCATCTCCAAAAGCACTCCCAAAAACACCAAAAATCTCCTGAAACCCCTGTCCTATCTTTACTAATTACTCTAAAAAACTATTCTTAGCTTCCAAGTTTACCTCTCCACCTTTTACTCCCCCACTATTACATCCCATCACAAACATCACTACCATCACCATTATTCCTTTCACTATTCTATTCATTCTTTTCATTCTATTCACTCTCTCTCTTCCTCTCTCTATTTCTATCTTCCCTTTTATTTCTCCTTTTATTTCACTTCCTTTCATTTTCTTCGCCTCCTTATTTTTTTTACTTTTTTATAGCTTATCTTTAAAAGCAAAAAACAAATAAATGAGGCTTTATATAACATACACAATACCGCAAATAAAAAAAGAGAACTTGATTGCTCCCTTTACTAATATTTTTCTCTCGCCATTTTAAACTATATTCCAATATAAATATCTTTATACACTATCTTTAATGCATCTAAATTTACTGCTTACTCCATTTTGATCGTTTGCTACATCAACTACCATTAATTCAGCTATTAATTAGCCTTAGCTCCAACTCCTTCTCCTTGCTTAATCTCGCCTAATACCTTATTTATCTCTTTTAATCCTTCATCCACTGTATTCCTAAATAGCTATTGTCAATGTACTTAATATCTTATTTACTGCACTTTCTACTGCTCCATTGACTGCATTTGCGGACTTATCTTTATTCTTAGCCGCAAACTTACCATCCTTTGCCATTGCTCTTAATGCTATTCCCGCTGCTATTACTGCATCTTTCTTCGCATTATCTTAAATCTCTTTCTTGTCATCAACAGCTGTAGCAACCGCAATCTCTGCTGCATCTCCTGCCTTTTCAATTCCATCATTAAGCATCAATAACAGGATTTTCTTTAGACTTAGCAATAGCTTTCAATATATCAGCTCCACTTACTTGCTCCTATTGATGCAACTAGCCTTAGCTGCTTCTGCTTCTTGAGCCCTATCAGCATCTTTTTTTGCAAACAATTTTCCAACGTCCTTTTTATCATTTTCTCCTGTCTTACTAGCTTCCGCATTACCTTCACTTTCTGTCAACACTATACCTACTATTGTCTTCATCCCTTTAATGAAAGAAATAACCGAATTTTTGTCAGCAGCTACTGCCTCTTGTCCTGCATTAGTGATACCACCAATTTTATTCTCTCCTGTAGCTCCAGTGACCACAAGTTTTGCTCCTTCCTCAATCTTACTTATCTTCCCAATAAATTCCTCTACCTTCTCTTTCACCTTCGGATAATACCCATTCTTTTCTATAATTTCCCCTAATTTCCCTTTTACTACTTTCATTGTATTCTCAATCTTAGTAAAATAAGCTCCTATCTCACTTTTCTTTATATCTGCCTTTATTCCTAATGTCTCCGTAATCATATCCCCAAAACTCACAAATACTTCTAAAAATCCTTTTCCTAAATTTACCATCTCACTCAAAAATACTTTCTCTGGATCTCTACCCCCACTATTACATCCCATCCCATAACAACTATCATCTGATTTATTTTATTACCATATATTAGTAACCTGAAAATACAAAATATTGAGTATTGACTTTTGATACTTATAATATACAACTATTTATATCAAGTTTTTTACACATTACAATTGAAATTATATATGATTGGTATCTAATTTTTCCCAATAAGCAGTGTATTCAATAATAAAGATTAAAACTTGTTCTTTTAATGTATTATCTTTGTTTGTACAATTTTATATAACAAACTGAATACTTTTAATTAGAACATTTTAAAAAACCACAAATAATAAAATTAATCATATAAATCAATATATCCCTGTTTTACACACTATAAAATCAAAGATACCAAAAGCTTAACTCTTAGTATCTTCCTCTTTATAACTTTATTTTTATTATTTACTTATATAACTTTGCCTATTTATTTTGATCACCAGAACCACTCTTTTCAGATGCTACAGGAGTATCATTAGTATTAATTTTCATTGCTTCTTTTACACTTTTATGTCCTTCATCAATAGTACTTCTTATTGCTATTGTCAATGTATCTAATGCCTTAATTACTGAACTTAATGCTACTCCTTTAATCTCAGCAGTATAATCAGCATTATTATTATCATTAGGACCAGCAAATTTACCTCCCTTTGCCATCGCTCTTAATGCCATAGCTCCTGCTATTGTTCCATCTTTAGCACTAGCCAATTTAGCTGCAGTAGCATCACCATCGCCTTTAACAATAGCTTGCAAAATATCAGCACCAGTGACTGCCCCAACTGCTTTTGCTGCATCAGCTACTGATTTTTTTGCATTATCAGCAGTACCTGCATTAGCAGTAAATAATTTCCCTGCTTCTCCATCAGAAGCAGCTCCCCTATTGCCATTTCCAACAGTTGCAACCTTCTTAGCATCCCCAGCTTCAGGATTACCTTCTTTTCCAAGTACAACACTTACAATTTTTTCAATTCCTTCAATAAGAGATTTAACACTATCTCCAACAACAGCCGCAGCAGCATCCTTATCAGCAACATTACCAATTGGATCACTAGCATCACCAATTGCCTCACTTACCTCCTTTGCTCCACCAATTATCTTATCTAGTTTACTCTCAACCAATGTTTTCACTGCACTCTCAGTAGCCTCAGCATTTGGATTCTTTTCTTTCTTCATATCACTAACAATTTTATTAAGTCCATCCTTTATCCCTTGCACAGTATCTTGAACCTTCTTAAAGTAATTCCCAACATCCGATTTCTTACTCTCCAAATTCAATCCCAATACACTCCCTACCAT
>NZ_AYOU01000088.1 GCF_000500065.1 Borrelia hispanica CRI
CCCCAGAACAAATTGAAGAAGTTCCTTATAAGATGGGATTTTTCAAAGTAGTAGAATGGGATGCATTCATCAACGATAATCCAACAAATGTTATAAATAATTATAATACTGTCTCAACAATAGGATTTAGATCAGAATTCGTAAAACTTAACTATTTGCATTTGCAATACAAATTTGCACATCTGAAAGATTCTGCTGTTGCTCAATTTACAAATTCTGAGTATGTTGGAGATGTTAATAATAATCACTTGCCTTTTGGTACCGCATATAAACTAGCATGCAATGAAATTATGAAACTGATCACCCATTTTGTACTAACGGGAACTGTATCAGTGCAAAAGGATGGCACAAGAACAAAACGTCTATTACCTAATATGTATGGACTGCTCAATATGCCATATCAAATCAAAGAAGAAGTTCAAGCTGCAAATAAAGACAAAATGGAGAAGATATTTGAATCTATAGAATCAGGACTTTCAAAATTAGAACTTGGTGACTACTTTGATTGTCCATTCATGGTATTAATTGATCCATTGACAAGCTTAAAATTGGTTAAACCTTATGCAATACCAAATGCATCCTCATCATCTAATGTTTATTCGTCAACTGATTCATGGGAAGATTTTTTAATTAAAACAATTAAAGCTTTGAATAATAGAAATGAAGTAACTATACAAATATCTAATTTACTAAAAAATCAAATTATTATTTACCCAATGAATCCGAAGTTGCTTAAATTCAAACCAAGTCAATTCATGTTGCCAACACCAAATGAACAAATTGACACCAATTCAAGTAATATAGCTCATTCTTATATTGATTTTGTTCTTGGTGGGCTTATGGCTACACAGAAGACTATTCTTCAAGTAGAAATTAAGCAAAGTTAAGGAGTATCTATGTCACAGCATGAAAGTCAAGAAGAAACACAAGAACTTCAAAATGAAATACGCCAACTTTATGCAGAAATAATAGAATTATTAGACACTAATGAAGAGACTGTGAGTTTTTCTACTTTTATGCAATATGCAAAATTGGTCGATATGCTTCTTGAAGTTAGGGGTATTGACGTAGAGATGCTCACGGCTTCACATATCAAATTGTTGATGTATTACTATACTGGCTGCAGACTAAAGAAAAGCGGAACTATCGATGATTTTAGTGGCAATAGTCAAGTAGTAAAGAAGCATAAACTTAACGAACTTGAGATCGAATATGAACAGGTACAATCACAATCTGATGGTTCTGAATCTTTTGGTGCTGGGATCAAAGCTAGTGAAGGGTTCTGTTCGTCTTTTGATTCATTATTAGCTAATTTAGCACTTGTTGAAGAATCAACAACTAAAAAATATTGCATAGGAGTTGCTCGTTAATGCAGATAAATCATGTTAGAAGTAAATTTGCTCAAATGGCAAAATCTGTTATCTCTTATTTTGAAAATAAAAAACCTTTAAGGCTTTATAAAAAAAGATATGAATATAATGAAGATACTGCAAGTTCTGAAGCAATAATTGACAAAGACAACTTTCAAGAATTTACAGGTGTACTATTTAGCATAAATCCCGATTCTATTGTAAGTATTAATGAATCAAATCTTGGTGATATGACATGTCTTTACAAGTTGTATACAAGTGCACAACTTGATTTTGCTATATCAGATAAGATCTCTGAAGGAGACTTAGATAACTTTCACTTCGAAATAGTATCAATTGATGGTTCTGTTGGTTATCTAACTTTGACATTAAAGGGAGTTGGGAGATATGCATGATCAATTTGAGATTGAACTTGAAATTGGTTGGTTTGCAACACGAGCCAATATAGCACGTATACATGAAAAGGGAAGTCATAAACTTCCAATACGTAAACATTTGACTAAAATAGCTAATTCACAAGAATTTCAACAATACATTAATACCGACTACATGAGAAGTAAATTTCAAGAAAGTATAGAGAATGGCATGAATGCCTTTGGAACTGCATTTATCAATTACTACAAAAATCATGTTTTAGCATCTAAAATTATGCCTAAATTATCTCCAAAGACAATTGCACTAAAAAGCAAAAAAGGAAGTAAAACTCCACAAACACCACTTGTTGATACAGGTCTTATGCTTAATTCAATCGAATATAGGATCAACAAATGATTCTGGATATTACTACCATTGAAAAATGCATAATATCCACTCTAAAAGACTTTATAAAATTTGCAAGTATTTACAATCTTTCTGTTGATATTATAAATACATATAACCATCCATATATGTCTAAATATACAGTGGATAATTCAAATATAATTGCTGTGCAGTTCACCGATATTGATGGTCTATTTGAGCATAATTCAAGAACAGGTGTGTTTTACAATAATGTGAACGAATTTGCTATTCATTTTCAACTATATTTTATGGCACTAACGAGCAATTCAAACAAAGATGCATATGAAAGACTTATGTTGCTTTATGCATTATTTAGCGACTTTTTACATGATTCTGCGACTCAAAGTTTTACTTTTACACCTGAAGATAATTGTGACTACCAAAAAAATTTAAAATTTCACATTCGCCATACAACAAATATGCAAAACAATGGTCTACTTGACGTGAATAGCAATCATAGCAAATCAACTTATTGTTTAAGTCAGGGATTTATAGCAAATATACAAATAAAAGAAGAAAAAGTGAAGGAGCAAAATAATGCCATCTGATACAATTAGCGTTAATTTGACGCATTCTAGATTGGATCTAAATCAAGTAAGTTATTATACACCAATACTTGTTTACAAATGTGCAAAAATCAAACTTAATAGTGCATCGCCAAAACATAAAATATTATATCTGAATATAAATGATTATGAAAAGGCAATTGGTGCACTTGAAAAAGAAGGTAATAATGGTGATGATGAATTTAATAACGAAAAAGAATATTTAAAACAAGCGATTCAATCATTTTTTGCAGAAGATGATAAAGGATTAAGAGCTGTAACACTAGCGATATATAAAGACACAGCAGAAGCAAAAGGGATTAAAGAGCTATTTAAGAGAAGTAGAAATTCTTTTATTGTGTTTATAAACACTTACGCAAGTAATAATGATGGTGGTGATGGTCTTACTATTTACAAAGATGATTATACCAATTTCAAAGACCCTGCTCACTTCTTTGTTTTTGCAACTAAAGAATCTGAAATAAAAGAATTGTTCAAAAATGGTTCAAACTCTAAATCTAAAATTATTGTTGTTCATTCTAAAGGAACTCAACAATTACATTTGAGATTTGTATCTAAATATTTACATGAAGCAAGTATGTTTCATGCTGTAAACCCTTATGGACTTACATTTAGTGGTATCAATCCTATTACTAATAGTGAAGAAATTACTAAGCTTAGACAAGCTAATATCAATTTCTACTCACACCTTAATGAAACTGGACTTGATGGTTTTCCAGCTTTTAAGGAGGGAATTTGTTTAGATTCTAGCCCTATCGACGAAATTTTTACTTACGACTATATCAAATATGAATTTATTGCGGAACTTATTAGAATATGGAACTTGAATAATAGACAAAATAGTAAATTATCAGCACTTCAACTATCAGGACAAAGAGATACTGCTTATAGTGCGGCTATTGCATGCAAACTGAAAGAGTTTGTTGATGCAGGTATAATTGTTTCTTATTCTAAGCTCAAAATACAAATATCGGCAAGTGCTTCACTAAAACTATTCTTATCAATAAGTATTACTTATAACTATTCTATGAAGGGCGTGGTATTGAATATCACAACACAAGATATACAAAGTTATCAAAATAGCTTAAAGGAGGTTTAATAATGGAGCAGGTTTATAATTTAACGAAAATATTTTTCTCAATCAAAGATAAGCAAATTCAAAGTGGGAAATTAGAACTTACTAGTGAACCTACAACAAGAGCTGTATCTAGTACTGAAGATATGGGACTTCCGGTAGTTAGTTTTAGAGACCC
>NZ_AYOU01000089.1 GCF_000500065.1 Borrelia hispanica CRI
TCAAAAGACTTGAGAAAATTAGAATATGAATCACTCTCTAAGCAAAAAAATTTACTAAGTAAAAGTAGTAAAAATATACTTCAAATTGCTACGGGTACTGCTATTGGTCAATTAGCAGCAGGAGGTATAAAAGGAGCTTTTTCAGGCACACTTGGCTTTGCAAAACAAGCTCTTGAGGCTGATGCAATAAAAAAAAGACATCAAGCATTTAACTTAAAAGTCTTTGACGAAGACGAATATAATGCTCTAAATAAAAAAATAAGTGACCTGCAAGGATTTGAACGAGAAGCTGATAAGGAATTGTTTTTACGTTCTGCTGCTGTTCTTAAGGGTGATCTCAATGAATTAGGTATTAATACAAAAGAAAATCTAAATTCAGCTGTTATGCTTGCTGCAAGTCTTAAATCTAGTGGTATTAGTGATAATGATGCTATTTCAGAAGTTTCAACACTACTAAAAGGTGAAGGAGGCTCTATTTTTAAAGCTATGAGTGTCTTTAAAGAATTTGGTCATAAATATAGCGAACAAAAACAAATGGAATATGAACGCGTTACATCATTAAATAATGAATTTGATTCACGAATAAACTTAATCAAAGAAATACATAAAGATTTACTATCAACTGGTCTCACAAAAGCTACTTCTTTTAAAGAAGATACTAGTAGTAAAGTTACAAAAATTACTGAAAACCTAAACACACTTACCGTTAATGCACTCAAACCACTACTTGGCATATTAACCAAATTAACAAATTGGTTAGTGGAATTTAGTTTTCAGAAAAGTATTATTGAACCATTAAAATCAGTGTTCAATTTCTCTAAATTAACATCAAGTATTGTACAAGGTTTTAAAGACTGGTGGAACGGCACAGATTCTACTAAAACTGAAACTGACAGTAGCGTAGAAACACCTCATTAGGAGAGTAAATATGAATTCATTTCAAATTACTAACTTGATCAAAGAAATAGTCACACAAACACTTAGTTTGTTCGTACACGATAATTTTATAGTTCTATTCCCAAGAATGGACTTCAAAGGATTAGGATATGTTCCACAATTGTTCTTCATAAAACCTAAAAACGAACTTATAAACATAACTTATAACACTTCATGCTCAAAACGTCCTATTATTAATTACTACACTAGAAAAGCCGAGTATGTAAGTTATAATCCAATACTAAACAGTGAAATTATTAGCCTAAATTCTGGTGTTCTAACCAGTTTCTATAAGGAAATAATTGAAGATCTTCAAGCATCTATTTTTGGCTCTGCAATACTACAATATGACAGTCATTTAGTCAAAGCTCAATTTAGAAATAGAATCGAAGCCGGAGTACCTTTTAGTGCTTTTAGTCCAGCTTTTGGCATAAAAGAAGCAGTAACATTAACTTCTGTCACACTCAAAGACACTCCAAATATTGATGAAGTTGAAGTAAGTCTCACTATGGAAGTTGCCAAAACTTTTACTACTTCAGAAGATAAAGGATAACATATGATAAAATATGACTTCAAAATAGAATTTTATAACTCTCATATTCTTGACAATTCTACAACTGGTGATTCTATTCCAGAAGACAATCCAAAAATTGTTATTGAAACTCATAATGGAATACATGTAGACATATCGATATCAGATTTGTATTCAAGCTATAAATATGTGGCCTCAAAACAAGCCAAATTAACTCTTTGGAACTTACCTTTAGACTTTACAGAATCAATCAAAGAAGGCGACATCGTCAAAATATTTTATAAGAAGTTTTATGACGCCAAACAATATGACTTTATTATGGCTGGATATTTAGGAGTGCCGATGAGCACTGATTATCCCAGTGGCGACTTTAGTGTTGATTTGGAACTTCATTTAGCCTCAAAGAGTAATTTCTTTAATAGAAAACTTGAAAATACTCAATTCAAAGGTATGACAGTAGAAGATGCGATCAAATCAGCTTTTCCTAATAGAAATATCATTAATATGAGCATAAAAGATCGTTCTACAATAATTACTGAAAGTTTTTACGCAGAAACACCTAAAGAATTTGTAGAAAAAATTACTAAAAAATATGTTCAAAACATCAAAACAGATATTGGAAATAATAATGGTGTTGAATGTAATTATATATTTACAAATATTAATTTGTCTGAACCAGACTCAAAATATATGCCCCTTGAAGACTTTGGACTTGAATTTATTCCTCAACAAGAGATTAGTATTGGCACTACTAGAAAAATTAGAATGATTTATTGGCGTGCCAAAATTATGTATACACACACATTAAAAGTTGGAACTAAGGTTAGTTTCATTGACTCGCTTGGTCAAAAGATTAAAAACACAATTTTAGAAACTAGTGCCATATTAAGTAACACTGGCGAATGTTCTTTAATGCTAAAACTTCATGACGATTCTAATCATATTAAAATCGAAGGATAATAAATGAACTTAAATTACGAAATTTACAGAATGAATTCCAAAATGCAAGGCTCTGCATTAACACAAGAAGAGATAAAACAATGGATATACTCTAATGTCCTTATTTCTAAAGTGGGCATTATCAAATCTTTTAATTCGCAGACACAAGAAGCCGTGGTTATAATTCCAGAATACAAAAACTTAGAAATA
>NZ_AYOU01000090.1 GCF_000500065.1 Borrelia hispanica CRI
GATATTGAAAAACTTATTCCGACAATGAGAGAAAGAGGTGGTAGAATCTATATGTCGAGCAATCCAGTTCCGCGTTCTCATTGGCTTTACAAACGTTATATTGCAAATGAAGATAATCCTTCAGTGTGTGTGATCAAAAGTACTTATAGAGACAATCCATTTTTGAATGGAGGCGATGTTAATTCTTGGTTAGAGAAACAAAAACTTGCGTATCATGGCAATGATATTGGGTTTAGAATTGAAGTTTTAGGTGAAGAATTTGAATTTGGAACTGCTAGATTTATAAAACAGTTTAAAGTGTGCGATGAAAGTTTGATATCTAGAGTACAAGGCAGTTTTTACACTGGAGTGCACATAAAAGGAAATAGAGTTTGCTTGATAGAAATTCTTGTTGGAAGACTTGGTTATCTGCCACTAACAGTTGTAACTAATGCTAGTAGTAAAGTATTACTTTCAAGCGAAGATTATCAGCTTGAATTTGCGCGTTTTAGGGGAACTTTTGTTTTACCACATACTAGACAAGAGCTAAGATATGTTTTGTCTCGTTTTGGTAGAGGTTCTTTGATGGCTAGAAATCGTAGTCTGTATGTTCTCTCAGATTATCTTATCCCCAATAATTTGAATGTTGTAAAAAAAGAAGAGACCGAAGACGTAATTTTAGAGTTTCATGACACTGAATATTATTATGATGAGTCTTTTTCTAGTGAGAGTGGTATAGCTACAAATATTGTTATGCAAAGAGATTTACAGTATATACCAGCATTTTTGAATGCTGTGTCCATTTTTACGTAATTGGGCTACGGAGGTTTGATTGTTTAAGTTTAATTTTTTTAAAAGGAATTTTGATAAGAGTGCTGCTTCAAATTCAATATTTTATCCGACAAGCAGCAGTTGTTTGAATAGAGATTCGTCAAGACTTTCTCATCAAGTAGCAGAAATATATGCAGGATTTGCAGCATCTAGAGACATTGAGCACAAAAAAGGAGATGGGCTTGATGTGCTTTTTGATAACAATTTTAGAAGCGTGATCAAAAAGATGGTCTACACCTCAATTATTTCGGGGGAAAGTGCTTTTTACATAGTAGTTCCTGATTCTGAAGATCCCCGCACACCATTGAAGGATGGTTTTGAATCTCGTTGTTTCAATTTTGGTGAGGTTTGTGATGCAGATGATTTTTCTGTTGATCATATACATCCGACTCGTGTTATCAAAATGAAGTCGTCATTTTTGAATTTTTCGGCTTTAGAGAAGAGTAGTCGCATGATGAATTCTTTGCTTGATGAGACGGTTGGTTTTTTGAAGGTTAACAATTTTACTTTTCTAAAATCCGCAACTTTGCCATCAATCAAAGATATGACGGCACATGATCTTTCTGAACTTAAGAAAAATGTAGAAGGGGTTTTGGATAGTAATCATAAAATGATGATACTTGGTAAAGAAGATGATATTGCAAATATTACACGTTCTGTAAGTCCTATAAGAGATGCATTTGAGATTATTGTGTCTGATGTGACGCTCTATTCTGGAATTCCTAAAGAAGTACTATATCCCACATCTCCGTCTGGGGAGGGAAGTGTTGGAAATTATGACATATTCTATCTGAATATTGAGCAAATATGTAAGTTAATGATGGCGCCTTTTATCAATGCAGTTCTGAAGAAATTTAGACTTGAATCTAATTGGCAATTTAAGGCTGTGAAGCCGATTAGTCAAAAAGAACAAGCTGATATTGAAGAGAAACATGCGCGTACTCTGTCTTTATATGCAGATATTTTAGAAAAGGCTAATGAGATGGGTAATTTAGATCTTGTGAACAAAATTCAGTTTGAACTTAACGAATTTTTGCAAGTTTAGTGAGAATTGATTTATGTAAGTTGTTTGACTTTGGAAAAAGGAGGTAAATATGAAAAGTGAACAATTAGATGATATTTCTTTATCAACTACCAATAATTTTGCTTCTGATGTTGGTAATAGAGAAAGTGTAACAATTTCTTTTGAAGAGTATGAAAAGTTGATCTCAGATTCTAAGAGAATACCAGAGATAATTCAGGATTTTGAGAAGAGATTAGCAGAAGGTGAGAGAGATAAGAAACAAGCTGAAAAGAAGGCCGAACTTAATGCATTCAGGGATTCTAAGATTTTGTCACAATTACAGGATGCGTCCAAGCAGTATGATATTTCTCCAGAATTTGAAAAGGTTAGTAGTATCAAGGATGCAAAGTTGGCATTTTTAGATGCTATGAAAAGAAAATATGATATTAAGTTCAAGTAGATGAATCTGGAGATCTTGATGCACAGATTGATAATATGAGTTTCCTTGTACAACAACTTACAGCTTACAAGCAAATGAATAATGCACGTGGTAGATCTGTTGGAGAGATTGTAAATAATACCATGGCACAGAGATATAAAGATAAAATTGCTAATGTTGGGTTTGCGCATGCATAAATTTAGTTTTTCCGGTTCAGAAAAAAGTTTTTTACCAGGATTTGAACATAAGAGTGGAATTCATGAAACTGAGTCTGCAATAGTTGATGCTGATTCAGAGGCTATATTGCCTGGGGATTTAGTAATAGTTAGTAAGTCCTCTAATATGGGAGATATTTTGGTAAAAAAAGCAACATCTAGTACTACAAACACTGATGTTGTTCGTGGATTTGCTATGAAAAAGACCTATATACCTTCATATGAAACAGAAAAGTACTTACCAGGAGAAGTTGTTCCTATTAGAAGACGTGGTGAAGTAGTAGTAACTCTTGATACATCATATACAACTCCTAAAATTGGGCATTATGTCTTTCTGAAAGATGGCAAACTTGTCCAAGACAAAAATGGTAAAGGTGGGGTTCAGGTGGGTAGAATCAAGGACATTAGCATTAGTACTTCAAGTAAAGTTGTGTTATTAGATGTTCAAATTGGTCATGAATATGATACTAGCGGTAATAGGAAATTTTCATCGTAAAAACAAGGAGGTTATTATATGAGTAGAAATATTTTGATGGAATCGAGCGGTACTTATTATGGAGATATTGTAAAACTTGCAAAAAATGGACTTGAAGATTTGATACCTTATAAGATAATAAGCAAAGATGACCTCAGAGATGGGTATTATGTGGTTCGTAAGAAATCGTCGCGTTCTAATGTTACTACAGGTTTTGGTGATTATATTAATGAAATTGGGATGAGTTCTAACCCAATGCAAGAAGCTACGTACAAAATGCACAGATTTGATACACTTCAACGTATATCACAACATGATTTGATGCATGGTACCATAAGTGAAGATGAGGTGAGAAGCCATTTAGAATCTAATCTGATGGAGAATGCTTTTGATTCAGTGGTTTTTGGCAGACCATCGATAAAAATGGAGGGTATTGCAACACTTTCTGGTAGAACTAAATTGACGGCTACACAGGCTTCGTCATTAACTACTGGTGTTACTTTGCATCAAAAGGTTGTTGAAGCTAAACGTAAATCTGAGGAATATAAGAAAAAAATTGGTGGAGCTTATATCTTATTATTACCACATAAGTTTTCACATCTCTTATTAGATCTTTACAGTGAGCCTCAGTATATAACGGTAAACGATGCACTTATTAGAGACCATAAGATAATAACATCGATCGTCAAGGGACTTGAACATCCAGTTCTATATGAGCCTGATGCGTCAGTGATGTTTATGCCATTTTTATCCGAAATATACTTTAGAAAGTTTTCAGCGGCTGATGGTGAGTATATTATTGCATCAATGGAATCAGCAGGAGTTGTGCATTTTCATCCAGAAGAAGTTGTTGAAATTACTATTAGTAGTTAGTTATTTGGCTTATAGAGAGATTGACTAATATATGGATCAAAGTATTTTTTTTTCACAATCTGTTGGTAGTTATAATGGAGATATTGTAAGTCTTGCAAAAAAAGAGGGGCTTCAAGATTTAGTGTCTTGTAGGGTGATTAGTAAAGATGAAATTCAAGATGGGTGTTGTGTGTTTTATAGGCGTCGGCCGCAGATTGATAGAGTTTCACACAAAATGCATTTACTTGATTGCAGGATATCTGTATCACACAGTTCTTTGATGTTTGGTACTGAGAATAATAATTCAATTAAGGCTGATTTAGAACATGGTCTTATGAAAACCGTTTATTATTGGGTTATTTTTGGAGACTCATTTAGGAATATAGAAGGTATTGCAACACTTTCTGGTAGAACGAAATTAACAGCTACATCGGTTTCGTCATTAACTAGTGGAACTATGTTATATGAAAAAGTTGTAGAAGCTAAACGTAAATCTCAGAAGTATAAGAAAATATTGAATGGATCTTATATGGTATTATTACCCCATAAGTTTTCATCTCTCTTAGTAGATCTTTACGATGAACCTCATTATATAACAATACGAGATGCACTTCTGAAAGACCATAATATATCAATATCAGTATTAAAAGGACTTGAACATCCGGTTCTTTACGAAGTTAATCCTTCAATAATGTTTGTTCCTATTATGTCTGAAATAGGTTTTAGAAGATTTGGAGACATGGAATATGAATATATCCAGGCATCAATGCATACAGCAGGAGTTGTTCATTTGCGTCCAGAAGAAGTTGTTGAGATAACTATTACTAGTTAGTTATTTGGATTATCGAGAGATTGACTAATATATGAATCATGTTGATATTAGTGATAACGATGTTTTACTTAATAAGTGGATCAGTATGACTTCTATAGAATATTTACGTATGATGTGTATGAAAGATGATGGTCGTATAGATATACCATTGAGTCTTAGACCAGAGCTTTTAGAGTGTTTGAGGTATACAAAGTCGATTCTGGGTCTTTATTATATGGAAAGTGATGCTTATAATAATTGGTTATTTATATTGATAGAGGCAGTGTATACTGATGTATTTCATGCTAAATGCTTTAAGTCTGGGACTCAAAAAGATTGCAAATTCAAAAAGTTGATTGATCAGATTGATTCTCTTTTTGCTAGAGTTGATCAGAGTACTTTTTTGAGCATTGGTTAAGTAAGTTTAGGAGGTTGAGATTTGTGATTGGCGTTAATGATATTAAGTCTAAGATTAGTAAATCGATTTTTAATAAAGCAAAAAGTTTTATTGGATCTAGAATAAATAAGAATCTTGGTGTTTTACGATCGCAAGTTCCAGGTCGACTTCGTAATATCACTAGTATTCAAACTCAAGAGACTTCTAAAGGTCTCAATATTGAGGTTAAAGTAAACTCTCCTTTGTCTAGGATGTTAGATTCAGGGGATGCATACAGTTCATATTCTAATCTTAGCTTGTCTAGGGTTAGAATATGGGCTTCGCATAAGGGACTCATTGATTCAGCTGTTCCTATATGGCTCAAGATCAAAAATAGAGGACCTAAAAAACAATATACAGATTGGATCAAGAAAGATCTTATTCCCAAAACGAAGGATTTGTTAAAATGAAATATATTGAAAAATTTTTGCACACATTGAAGAAAGATTTAAATAATTATTTGTTTTCTAATAAGTTTGCAACAACTCAAATTTTTTACAAATCTGAGATCCCTACTTGTACGACATTGAAGCTTCCAGTTGTAGTTTTCGCATTAAAAAGCTTAGGTGAGATTGTACTTAAGTGTCAAAGTTATTCATTTGCTATAAGTCTTGATTTTTTAGTTTACACAGAGTGCACAGAGCACAAACCAACTATTGGTCTTGAGATTGCAACTTTAATAGTTAATTTTTTAGTTGTAAACTATTCTCTTCAATCGTTTTCCATTGATGATTCACAAATTTTAGAGGACGATGACAAAGATACTCAGATGGTAACTATAATAAGGAGCACTCTTGGTATTAGGATTAACAGTAGTGATTTGGGTTTATCGTGTGCAAAAAGGAGGAATTAAATGGCTGAACAAAAATTGAAAACGCCCTTAGGGCTTGTTTTGGTATCTGTTAATATACCGAAATTCAAATGGTGCTTTACGGGGAGCACAATTAAGAGCGAGACTGCTCCTAGTGATGGGGAACCGAAAGATTTGGTTGTAAAAGATTTACCTCTTTCAACTACAAAACCTAGTAAATGGAAATCAATCAAAGAATGTGTTTTCAGGGTAAAAACTGTCGGTGCAAATTCTAAGCTTGGAACTTTGGATTTGAAACAAGGTAGTATTTTCTACTATCACGATGCCATTTACAATTCGTTGAAGGGTTGTTTTGGTGATAATGATGAGATAGAAGTATTACTTTTCAGAACTTATTGTATTGGTTATTCATATTCAATCAGTTCAACCAAAGCTACTGAGACTTTGAAGACAGTGTGTGGTTCAATTTCGGCTATTGGGAAAATTCCAGAACAAACAGTTGAGTTTTCAGGATATTCTATTCGTGAGACTTCTGAGAATAAGGATGAGTTGATTGAGACTTATGTAGAAAATTCTCATTTTACGAATCGGGATGTTAGTAAGAAGACGAATGATAATGGCAAATATGATATTGGTAAACAAATATTACCACGTAATTATGAGTTTTTTGTGCTTTTTGTAAATCAAGGACAAAGTGAAGATCAAAGAACTAAATTCATGGTTGGCGAAGGACAAATTGCAACATTCAATCCAAGTCAAGATTTGTCAAATCAAAGAATTGATCAAAAATATCAATTGACACTTTCAAAGCCATTAATTTCAATGTCTTACGATTATATTTCTGGCGCAAAGTTTTTTGAAATTTGATTAGAGAGGAGGTTATATTTTCATGTTAGTTAATGTTAATTTATCAGGGCGTATTGAGTTGCCGTATATTCCAGATTATCTTAGAAAACAAGGAGATGTAGTTAAGAGTGGTACTGCTGCTGAGAGAGAAAAATCTGCTAATGAAGATGCATTTGTGATACTTGAAGGTATTAATTATGGATTTGTCGAAGAGCTTAAGGCTTTTCAAATTGAATTATTTCAAAAATTGTCTAAAAATTCTCTCAAAGAAATTGATCCTAAGATAACTATAGACGTAAATAAGAGACAGTTGGAATTCATGAAAAAAATTTGGAAAGATAATGTTGTAGGATTTGTTGGGTTGTTTGATCAGAATAATCAACCTGTAACTAAGGAAGTGGTTGAGAAGGATGCTATTTTGTTACAAGACATGTTATCAAACTTGGCAATTGAGATTTACAATGTGTCTGAAACTTTAAAGGTAGAACGTGTTGCAAAAAAGTAGAACTTGCCTTGCATTATATCGCTAAGCGAGACCATTATGACGAGTTATTCAAATTTACAGAAATATTGCAGGGCGGCAAATTTTTGGAAGACATAAAACAAGAAATTGATTGGATTAAATACAATGAAGAGTGTTTGATGCATTTGATCAATCAGGCGTTAATTTCACGAAGTTTGGGGATTCTTCCACGAGGAGGAGGACTTTTTGATCAAAATTATTGGTTTGTGCTTGTGTACAATGAGCTCAATCTTTACATCAAAAAACTTGAAAATGAGAGTATAAGTAAATGAATCTTGATGATATTATAATTCCTTTGTCAATTGTTACCAACAATGAAAGTAAATTGAATGATATATCTGAACAACTTCAAAAAATAGCGTCACAAGAATTTCAAAACTTAGAAGATTTGAAGTCAAGGTTAGAGACTACCATAAATACGGGCGATGGTTTTAACGTTGTGTGTGAAGCTTTGATTGAGAATACTCGAAGGATGGGTGATAATTTCAAAAATCTTGCTTCAGCCGTCAAAGTTGTTGGAAGTAATAGTACCAAAAGTTTCAAAAGCGTTGGGAGCACTCTAAAACGTGTTGGTAAAAATTTGTTCAATGTAAAAAATATGGCAAATGCAGCAGCGGACGCTTTAGAGAGAATGGTAAATACTATTGGTCCTATAGTTTTGATTGTGAAAACTCTTCAAATGGCGGGCAATGCTGTTAATAATGTTTTTACAGGCGCTATGGAGTCTTTAGAATCATTTAACAATGAAGTTAGTGTTTTTTCACAGATGCTAAATAACGATAGTCTTGGAAAAGCTTTAGCCGATGATATGAATGCTTTTGGGGAACAAACCACATTTACTAGTGAAGCTATAAGTAGTGCTGCTCAAACCATGTTATCTTATGGAGCTTCTGCTTCTGAAGTTAGTCAACGTATGCGTATGTTTGGGGAGGCTGCGGGGAATAGTAGTGAAGGACTTACAAAGTTGGCAGAGATCTATTCTAAAGTAGAGGCT
>NZ_AYOU01000091.1 GCF_000500065.1 Borrelia hispanica CRI
AAAGACATAATGCCCAATTTTAGGAGTTGTATATGATGTATCAAGAGTTACTACTACTTCACCACGTCTTCTAATAGGAACAACTTCTCCTGGTAAGTACTTTTCTGTTTCATATGAAGGTATATAGGTCTTTTTCATAGCAAATCCACGAACAACATCAGTGTTTGTAGTACTAGATGTTGCTTTTTTTACCAAAATATCTCCCATATTAGAGGACTTACTAACTATTACTAAATCCCCAGGCAATATAGCCTCTGAATCAGCATCAACTATTGCAGACTCAGTTTCATGAATTCCACTCTTATGTTCAAATCCTGGTAAAAAACTTTTTTCTGAACCGGAAAAACTAAATTTATGCATGCGCAAACCCAACATTAGCAATTTTATCTTTATATCTCTGTGCCATGGTATTATTTACAATCTCTCCAACAGATCTACCACGTGCATTATTCATTTGCTTGTAAGCTGTAAGTTGTTGTACAAGGAAACTCATATTATCAATCTGTGCATCAAGATCTCCAGATTCATCTACTTGAACTTAATATCATATTTTCTTTTCATAGCATCTAAAAATGCCAACTTTGCATCCTTGATACTACTAACCTTTTCAAATTCTGGAGAAATATCATACTGCTTGGACGCATCCTGTAATTGTGACAAAATCTTAGAATCCCTGAATGCATTAAGTTCGGCCTTCTTTTCAGCTTGTTTCTTATCTCTCTCACCTTCTGCTAATCTCTTCTCAAAATCCTGAATTATCTCTGGTATTCTCTTAGAATCTGAGATCAACTTTTCATACTCTTCAAAAGAAATTGTTACACTTTCTCTATTACCAACATCAGAAGCAAAATTATTGGTAGTTGATAAAGAAATATCATCTAATTGTTCACTTTTCATATTTACCTCCTTTTTCCAAAGTCAAACAACTTACATAAATCAATTCTCACTAAACTTGCAAAAATTCGTTAAGTTCAAACTGAATTTTGTTCACAAGATCTAAATTACCCATCTCATTAGCCTTTTCTAAAATATCTGCATATAAAGACAGAGTACGCGCATGTTTCTCTTCAATATCAGCTTGTTCTTTTTGACTAATCGGCTTCACAGCCTTAAATTGCCAATTAGATTCAAGTCTAAATTTCTTCAGAACTGCATTGATAAAAGGCGCCATCATTAACTTACATATTTGCTCAATATTCAGATAGAATATGTCATAATTTCCAACACTTCCCTCCCCAGACGGAGATGTGGGATATAGTACTTCTTTAGGAATTCCAGAATAGAGCGTCACATCAGACACAATAATCTCAAATGCATCTCTTATAGGACTTACAGAACGTGTAATATTTGCAATATCATCTTCTTTACCAAGTATCATCATTTTATGATTACTATCCAAAACCCCTTCTACATTTTTCTTAAGTTCAGAAAGATCATGTGCCGTCATATCTTTGATTGATGGCAAAGTTGCGGATTTTAGAAAAGTAAAATTGTTAACCTTCAAAAAACCAACCGTCTCATCAAGCAAAGAATTCATCATGCGACTACTCTTCTCTAAAGCCGAAAAATTCAAAAATGACGACTTCATTTTGATAACACGAGTCGGATGTATATGATCAACAGAAAAATCATCTGCATCACAAACCTCACCAAAATTGAAACAACGAGATTCAAAACCATCCTTCAATGGTGTGCGGGGATCTTCAGAATCAGGAACTACTATGTAAAAAGCACTTTCCCCCGAAATAATTGAGGTGTAGACCATCTTTTTGATCACGCTTCTAAAATTGTTATCAAAAAGCACATCAAGCCCATCTCCTTTTTTGTGCTCAATGTCTCTAGATGCTGCAAATCCTGCATATATTTCTGCTACTTGATGAGAAAGTCTTGACGAATCTCTATTCAAACAACTGCTGCTTGTCGGATAAAATATTGAATTTGAAGCAGCACTCTTATCAAAATTCCTTTTAAAAAAATTAAACTTAAACAATCAAACCTCCGTAGCCCAATTACGTAAAAATGGACACAGCATTCAAAAATGCTGGTATATACTGTAAATCTCTTTGCATAACAATATTTGTAGCTATACCACTCTCACTAGAAAAAGACTCATCATAATAATATTCAGTGTCATGAAACTCTAAAATTACGTCTTCGGTCTCTTCTTTTTTTACAACATTCAAATTATTGGGGATAAGATAATCTGAGAGAACATACAGACTACGATTTCTAGCCATCAAAGAACCTCTACCAAAACGAGACAAAACATATCTTAGCTCTTGTCTAGTATGTGGTAAAACAAAAGTTCCCCTAAAACGCGCAAATTCAAGCTGATAATCTTCGCTTGAAAGTAATACTTTACTACTAGCATTAGTTACAACTGTTAGTGGCAGATAACCAAGTCTTCCAACAAGAATTTCTATCAAGCAAACTCTATTTCCTTTTATGTGCACTCCAGTGTAAAAACTGCCTTGTACTCTAGATATCAAACTTTCATCGCACACTTTAAACTGTTTTATAAATCTAGCAGTTCCAAATTCAAATTCTTCACCTAAAACTTCAATTCTAAACCCAATATCATTGCCATGATACGCAAGTTTTTGTTTCTCTAACCAAGAATTAACATCGCCTCCATTCAAAAATGGATTGTCTCTATAAGTACTTTTGATCACACACACTGAAGGATTATCTTCATTTGCAATATAACGTTTGTAAAGCCAATGAGAACGCGGAACTGGATTGCTCGACATATAGATTCTACCACCTCTTTCTCTCATTGTCGGAATAAGTTTTTCAATATCCGATTCTGTAAACTGATTAGCTTCTTCTAACCAAAGATCCTTAAAATGAGCATATGATTTCAAATCTGTTGTATCATGACCACCTTCAAATACAAATGCACGTTTACGTCCATATATCAACTTTTTTGTCTCTATCTTAGCTTTGCTAATAGTAAATTCACGACGTAATTGATATCTGTCAAGCAATTCTAAAATCTCTTTGTGTATCGATTGAGTGGTTTTGTTTTTCTTCTTTCGAACTGCTAAAGTATCACCACCATCCTTAGCGAACTTTCTCTCAAGATTCACAGTAGCAATATCATAAGTTTTACCAGTTCCCCGACTTGAATAGTATATGAAAATCTCAGCTTCGGGTTTATTTTTATACGCATTGTAATACACTGGCAGTCGCTTTAGTCTTACCATTTACTATCCTGCTTCGTTATTATTCTTAATAACACGCCCAATCTCACCCTCAGTATATGCACAACTATCAATAACAGAACCCTCTAAATTACCTAAAGACAACTTTTCTTTATTGATTATGTCCAAAACCAAATCTTCAAATTCATTCATATTAAGCGAAGCAAAAAACACTCTAAATGCATGAAGACTTGTTGCTAAAACATTGCTATTTGAAAACTCAACCATCTTAGATACAAACACTTTCATTAATGCTTCACGAGAATCTTCCATCTCACCTAATGGTTGAAAATGACTCTCAACAGCTTCTTTCAACAATTTTTTATAATCAAATTCTTGGCTCAAATTTCAAACTCCTTCTACATTGATTCACAGATCAAAACGAAAAAACGACAAATAAGCTAAATTTTTAGGTCTAGTTTCACTACTACCCTCATAACCCGTATAACTTGGAAATCTATGAGAATATATAGGATCACCAAGTTTTAGATTATGTACAAAACCGTAAGATCCATCTTTCCAGTACCAACTATCTGAAAATCCTTTTGAATTTGTATAAGCTTCTTTGAACAAATTTTGTCCATAGCCATAATTAACATTTTCATAATTGATGCGATGTTGATGATTTTTTAATGCATAGCCTTGTGTATCACCTAAACTTCTTGAATTTGAAGCATCATATTGCCTGAGAAATCTACCTGAAAGACTTGGTGCAGAAGTTACACCTAAAACTCTAGTCGCATAACAATTTGATGGTAAACTTCTACCGTCTGGCAGACAAAATTTGTTTGTATTAGTGAATGCTTCAATGAGTTTAGACCTATTCAACTTTGAACCCTCAACCGGAAATTTAGCCGTCAAAGTGCCAACAGCAACCTTTTCAATGAAAAAATCTACCATATGCTCCAAAACAGCATCCAAATTATCATCTAAAATAGATGATATATCCTTATTAATTGGATAATAACGTCGATTTGCAATACTACTACCATCACAAATTCCAAACACATCTTTGTCTTTCAACACAATAGGTTCGCCAACAGATCCTGTATAACCTTTAGAATCAAGATAACTTCCAATCCCAAATTGTATGCGGGTAGATTTGTCTGAAAGTCGAGATTTTATATTTTCATAATCTTTCTGGCTAATACTCATGAAACTCACCAATCATATCTGTAAAAAGACAAATAAGCTAAATTTACAGGCCTAGTTTCACTATCCCCATAGTAGTCGGTATAACTTGGAAAGTCATATTTCGAAATATAATCACCAAGTCTCATATCGTATACAAATCTATAATCACCAGTAGACCAATCACCAGTTTTGTAAAGCTGATCAAAACTTCTTACCAACTTACCATCAAAATTGATACTATCTCTGTTGATTGAATGATCATGTCTTTGAAAAGAATCACTTTGAGTATCACCAATACTCCGAACATAATCATACGATCCATGAGGATCATAGTGCCTCAAAAATCTACCCGACAGACTTGGTGCAGAATATATTCCAAATTTCTCTCGTACAAAGCATCCTTCAGGCAGACTGCGACCATCTGGCAAACAAAATTTCTTTGTTGCTTCAAAAGCTTCAATCAACTTAGAACGGGTCAAATGTGAACCTTCTCGTGCAAATTCAGCCGTCAAAAAGCCTGGATAAGTATTCTCTAAACATCGCTCAACCAAATCCTGTATATAAGAATCCAAAGTATCATCTAAAACTGGCGGAAGTCCCTTATTGATCGGATAATACTTTCGATTCTCACTACTCTTACCATCACAAATTGCAAACAAACCCTTATCTTCTACTACAATAGGCTCACCAAGTTTACCAACATAAGTCTTTGCTTGTTCCATATTTCCAACTCCAAATTGGATTTTTACATTATCAGCTTGTAATCGTTTTTTGATATCTTCAAAATCATCATCACTAATAGCCATTAAGCAGCCTCCTCTTTGTCCTTAACATTCTCTTGGTAAGTACTCAAATCAACAATTCTAGATTCAACATCAGACTTCTTTGTCAAAGAAATACCAAGCTCATTCTTTACAAAAAAATCTTTTACTAACAAATCAACAAAAGAACTACCCTTTAATCCCACTTTATTTTCTATGAAGTTATTTTCAGAAAGTCTCGCATTTACAATATCACTAATATTGAATGCAATACCCTTATTATTGCTAAATTCAACACCATTAACCTTGATGCTTGAAAATTGCTTTAGATGTAAACCATTTTCATTAGCCTTGACAACACCACCCCTAATGATGACATTCAATCCACTTGCAACCGATGCCTTCTTATTAGAATCAATCTCAACCCCAATAAGTGTCATATTACTAACATCATCAATAACAAAGCCTTGATTTGTATCCTTGAAAATAACATTTTCAAAAAGAATTTTTTGAACACCGTTGGCTTTTAATGCCAAAGCCCGGTTGTTGCGAAATATAATATTCTTTAAATACATAAAGCTAGAATCAACTGCATAAATAGAAGTTCTCTCTTTTTCTCTTACCTTGTAACTTGAACACAATCTCAAAGTAGAAACACCAATAAACTCTTTGTCTTCTAAATACGAATCCAACTGTTCACTATCATTAAGTGAACCTCCCTTGATCCAAAATTCACTAATAGGTTGATGAAATATAGTCATGTCTGACAACTTACAAGAACGGTTTGCTACAAGTACATCTTTTACAAAACCACTAGTTCTTACAACAACTCCATAATCTCCTTTAAGTTGTAAATTAGATATATCCAATGATCCATACAAGTAAAAATCACCTGGAAGTAGTCTTATTTTGCTTGTTGAAGAACGTTTTGCAAATTCAAAAGCCTCCTGAATCGTAACTTCATCTTTAAAGCCTGTTGCAACAAAATGAGGTTTTTGAAAATTATCATCCACGACAAACTCATGATTAAAAGGCGCGACTACAACTTCACTAACAGCTTCTAAATGAGATTGAGCACCTATATGCTGAGAAGTGGTCAAATAATCATAATGCGTATAATCTCCCCATGTAAGACCCTCATACTCATACAATCTTATATTCATATCAAATCCGGTAATTTTCTTTGAAAGAATCAAGAAAAAATGTTCGAATCCTGAATCTTCAAACTTTAGACGTACAAAATCTGTAAGATGCAATTCTTGAATTGATCTGAAATTAACTATTGTGTGCCCTTTGACCCGTAAATTAGTTAGAAATTCAAAAAGTCTGACGGCTGAACCAGAATCAAAAATAAAGCGGGTAGAATATTCGAATCGTTTGCTGTAAAAATCATCAGCATTATCAGTTTGCAGTGTATTACGAGCAGTAGTATAGAAAACATCACCATATATATCAACATAGTAAATATAACGAGAACCTTGACTTGAAGATGTATTTTTGAACCAAATGCGCGCTTTTGTTGGATAATACTCCTCGTGAACAAGCTTAATATCAGAATCGGCACTAAATCGTGTTTCAAGATTATGCGTCGAAACTATAGCTAAATGCTCATTTAGAGCATAATGGTTATGCCATACTTCTTTTCTCGTAAAATCCCATGTATAAGCAGTATCAAACCATTTAGGATCATACTCTTGATACACAACACTACCTATTTTGTCTGCAAAATCAGGATATACTACTCCTTTTTGCAAAACTGAAACATAATAACTACCCCCATAATTTTGAAAAGGGGCAGAATACAGTGGTCGCTTTTGTGAAATAGACTCTTCTTTAGTTTGAAATTTACCTTCTCTCCAAATAACCCTATTAGAATCATAACTACTAGAACTACTTTTGGACAAAACATAACTATTCGCATCTATAGAACAATAAGCTACATCCTTCTTGATAACTTCACTTTTCCAAATAGGTAAAATTTGCAGTTTGCCATCACCTGTAAATGTATATGCATATCCAAACTCATAAAGCAAAGCTGAAAGAATTGTCTGTATATCCTCACCCTCATCAATAATTACAGCGGGAACTCGATTCAAGATACTCTCAGAGCCATCATCATCAATTGCATCATTAAGCTTAGTTTTGCCCAAAATTAGATGTACTAGGGATTGTTCTTTGATCAAAGGATTATACACATACAGCCAATCAGGATTGAAATTAATCGGAAATTGAATGGGTTTTTCAAAAACAATATTGAGAAGCTTAGAATAATCGTTCACTACAAAGTTAATAGTTTGAGTTGAGTTCAAAACTTCGCGATTGAAAAATTTTTCTAAAATCCCCTTGAATAACGGTTTGTTACCATCCTTAACCTGCACATATACATCTTCTTTTCTGAAAAATAGAAAATCTAAAAATTCATCTGAAAGTCCACCTGCATCAAATCTAAAACTACTTGACGCGGTCTTTAATGTGGGATCTACAATCTTAAGTTCTAAAGAAATACTTGATATATTTGCATAAGGCGTAAGATCAAAAAACTGACCTTCGTCCGTAAAAAAAATAATACTCAAATTACAATAATTTTCTTCTTCACTTGTTACATTAGTTACATCATCAGAATCAGAATCATTAGAATCAGAA
>NZ_AYOU01000092.1 GCF_000500065.1 Borrelia hispanica CRI
AGTTGAGATAACCATATAGCAATAAATCTTGATGAGCAGTGTTTTGTAGCGTTAATACTAGTAAAGTTCGAATTTAGACTTTTAAGTTCAGCAAGAAGTACATTAGCATAGTTAGTTTCAGTTTGAATTAACTTAGCAATTTCTGTGTTTTTAAGAAAATTAGGTATCATATTTATATTCCTTATTTCTTAAGATGTAATATCAATGAATAGGTTGTCTGTAAGATTAAATATAAGTAATTCTTCAGGCTTAACATCTATATCTTGATTTTCTTTAAATTCTGAATCATTAATGTTTGCAATTTGAGTTTTGTCATCATCTTTGAGCACTGCAAATATTTTTAATCCTTTAATGCCCTTAATCTCATTTACAGGAGCAAAGAAATCTTGATATTCAAATTTGATACCCATATTCGTGTAATTATTATTTACAATACGTGTATATATATCTCTAATACGTGAGTCGATGTTAAGATAAATATGATTTTGAAGGTCAAGTTGATACTTTACTTTAAGATAAACGTATTTTCTAACGCCTAAGGATACCTTATATGATTTGAGTTGGTTTTGTTGATTTAGCCCATCAATATTAATATTGCCTTCTAGAATAGTACCACTAGGAATAGTTTTATATAGTGTTTGCCAGAGTGTTGATTTAAAATCAGAATTGATAATATTAGTTTTAGTTGAATCTAGTAGTGATTCATTCACTATAAGATAAATATTAGCTTTACCAGCTGTGCTTATGATATTTGCATATTCTATTCCGTCGATAGAAGTTAAAGCTGTATGTACAGCATTAAATGTTGTGCTTTTGATACTGATATGCTCTTCTATAGCTTTAAAGTATTCGCCCCCAGGGCTAATTTTAGAAAAGAGTATATTAACTTCATTAATAATTTGTTCTTCTATAATTGCAAGTGATGTTGCAATAATGTTGTAAATGGATGAGGGGTCGTCATTAATTACAATTCTATGCATATTTCGTAAGTTCTCACGTTTAGTTTCAACTATTTGTTTAATATTTTGTTTTAAAATACCAAAATCAGAATCAAA
>NZ_AYOU01000093.1 GCF_000500065.1 Borrelia hispanica CRI
AAGTAACAAATAACTATTATCAACATTTAGGAATTAATATGGGTACTGAAGTTTATTATGAACTCAAATACAACAAAAAAGAATGTAATAGATTAATAAATAAAAGTTTCAAAATAAAAAAAGAAAAAAGATTCCAAAAGCGCGTTAATGAACATTTTAAAAGCAAATTCAATAAAGAGGGGAGTGTAGAAAAAGCGGAGTCTTTATATAATAAATATAATAAGAATAAAAAAGAAGAAAAGTGTACAAGTCAAATCGAAGATTTTCAATTGAAGAAATATGCAAATAAATGTAATTTTAAGACGAGATTCTTCTATAATATTCTTAAACTTAATTTAGAAAAAGAAGTAAAAGTTGACTTATTGAGGAAACTGAAGAATGCTGAGAATGCAATAGAGAGATGCTATATTGGAGATACTAAAAGGGGAGAAGATAAAAGATGCGTAACATTGAAAGAGAAACAAGAGAAGCTTTCATTGGTGTTAGAAAGTGTAGTAACGGAATTAAAAAATGAAGGATATGATAGTGCAGATTTAGAAGCCAAGATGGGGTCTATATATGAAAAATATAGACCCAAGCCCCATTTTATTATAGAACAAGAGAGATATGGGGATTTGAGCGTCATTGTTGCGAATTTAAAGAAGACGGTCAAAAAAACAGAAAATCTGAAATCACAATATGAAGATCTTAAAAACAATATATTTAGCATACTACTTGATCAATTGAGACAAAAAGTAAAGATAGAAATTCTCATACCAAAATTGAAAGAGTATTTAAAAAGGCAAGAGAAATTAGAATATAAAAAGGTATTTAATAACCAGTATTACTATGAACTTTTAGATTTGATAGAAAACCAGAAGGAACATTTAAAACACTCTGAATTTAAGGAAGCTGTAACTTAAGGATTTATTATGGAGCATGGGTTAAATATTTTAGAAAAGAAAAAAATAAAATTAATTCCAAAAGAAGAAAAACCTCTATTTGTCAAAATAGAGGAAATTGAAGGTAGAAGATTATATCACACGAAAATCATGATGGATTTACATTTGTTTAAGGTAAATGAAAACCAAAAACATAAGTTTTTTGTTTCATTAAGAGGACTTTTTGATCAGAACAAAGTAGAATATTTTCATTTATTTTCTATAAAGGGAGACGATAAATTTTTGGGAATTTATTATGGATATAGAAAACCAGTAAAAAATATTATCAGAAAATATGAAGATAATGGTGTGAGTAAATCAGCTATTTTCTTGAAAGTTTATTATATAGAATTTAGGTTTAAAAAAGGAAGTGTTTTTTGCTATTTAAGGGGACTTGCTTATCTATTTAGAAAAGATAGACTAAAAACGAAATATTGTCAAACTTTAATTGATATGACAAGGAGATTAGAAAAAAAAGTATATGAATTTTACAACAAAAAATTATTAGAAGGGGGTCTGATAACTAAATGGATAGAAAAAAAGCAAAAATAATTAGTATTGCAAATATGAAGGGTGGTGTTGGTAAAAGTGCAACTAGTTTAGCATTTGCATCTTTGTTATCAAGAAAAAATAAGATTTTACTTATAGATATGGATACACAAGCTTCAATTACTAGCTATTATAAAGATCAGATAAGAGAACATAACGTTGATTTAAGAATGATTAATATATATGAAGTTTTAAAAAATAATTTAAATATTGAAGATTCAATTATAAGTGTTGGTAAAAATATAGATTTGATTCCTAGCTATTTAAGCTTACATAAAATTAATGATGATAGAATAGATTCTAAAGAACTTTTGCTTAAGTCTAATTTGGATTGTTTTTGTAGTAATTATGAATATATTATATTAGATACAACTCCTAGTTTTGATTTTACATATAAAAATTCATTATTAAGCAGTAGTCATATAATTGTCCCGCTTGTTCCTGAAAAATGGGCTATTGAATGTCTAGATTTGTTTTATTATTTTCTTAACATTTTAGAATTAAAGATTCCTGTTTTTATACTTGCTACTAGATTTAAAAATAATAATACTCATAAAGAATATGTTGATTTAATAAGGGAAAAAGAAAATTTTTTAGGTATTATCTCTGAACGAGAAGATTTAAATAGAAATATAGCTAGCAATTCTGTTTTTTCTTCAAGTAGAGATTATATGAGAGAATATGAAAATGCTGTTAATAATTTTTTAAATAGTTTTTAAGTATTAAATAATTCTTATTATTTAGTATAACAACTTGTCCGTTAAACGGATAAAGTGAATAAATTGGAGGATGTTATGAAATTAAAGGGGAAGTTGAGAATAGACAATAGGAGTTTGGAAACAATGCATAATGACGATGTGTCGGTTCGTTATAATAAATTAAAGGAAAGAATAGTAAATAATTTTAAAAAGGAAATTTTTCATAAAATAGAAGTTATAAAGGCATTGAAAGAAATAAAAGATAATAAGTATTATGAATTAGACGGATATAAAAGTTTTAATTCTTTTGCAAAGAACTTTAGGATTGCAAGAACCCAAGTATATGAGTATCTACGCATAGGAGATGCATTTGAAGAAGGGTTATTAGAGGAGCAATTTGTCATAGAAAATGGAATTAATGAAACCATTTCCTTTTTAAGAAATAAAGAAGGTATTTCTATTAAAAGGTCAAGACAAAATCCAATAAAGCCCTTAAGATTTCAACTTAAAAAACAAGCAAGTTATGATTTTTATAAAAAAAATTCTAAGTTTACAGGATTTTTATTAGATACGCTTTTTGATAACGAAAAAGATTTACTTGAAAAGTTTTTAAAAGAATTTCAAAATTTGAAGGGGAATTGATTGATAAGGGGGTGTTGTTTATGAATAATTTGGCATATAGGACATATAAGACTGAAGATTTAAGAGTTGAATTCATAGAGAAGGGATTTAGTGAAGCAGCAGTGGATTTTATTTTATTTCATAATGATAATTCTCATTTTGAAGTTTTAAAAGAAAAAATGAATTCATTGGAACAGCAAATGATTAACATAGAAAAGAATTTGCAAAAGGATATAAGACATTTGGATTTAAAGATAGATAATGTAGAAAAGTCTTTGCAAAAGGACATTGCTAATTTAGATATTAAAATAGATCATATAAGAAACGAAGTAAATGCTAGAATAGATATTTTGGAAAGAAACTTACAAAAAGATGTCTCTAATCTAGAGAAAGAAATCAAAAATAATAAGGATTTGTTATTAGAGAGACTTAATACGGGAAATAGAATAATACATTTTATGATAATAGCGGTAGGAATTCTTTCTCCAATTATTTTTGCGATACTAAATAAATTTTTTATAAATTGATAATTATTAAAATATTTGTATCATATCAAAAAATAATAAGTATTTGTTAAGATTTGTTTGATTTTATTTAAAAAGTAGTGTATCTTACTTTTGAGGTCTACGTATAGTAGAAAACTCTTTTTTATTGCTGTATTCATAAGTTTTAGAGCTTAGTTAAGGATTCTGTCTAGAATTTTTAATTAAGCTCTAAGTTTTTGTGTTTTAATGCTTATTAATTAAATCAATATATTAACATATTAATATACATATATAAATTTCAATTTTTGATTCTAATGACAATTTTTTAACAAAATATTTAAAAGTGTTTGTTAAAAATTATTTTTTGTTATATAATTATTTTTATATAAAAGGAATAAAAAGGAGTTTAATATGACAAATATTAATAAAACAATTAATAATGGAGTAAAAAAAATGAATCAACAAAATTTATACACCCAACAAGTTATTAAAGGTTTAGAATCTTTTGTTCCAACCGTAGATTCTGATAATAACAAACAAACTAATGTAATTAAAATGAGCAAAATAGGACGTAAATTACCTGGTATAAAAAAAGGTGAATATTTCAAGTTTAATAGTAAAGTAGATTTTTCTATTCAACGTGAAGCATTAACAAGATTTGGTGCTAGTGAAGTTGGTAGTATATTTCTTGGTGCTGATGCTGCTTCTGAATTAATTGTAAGTAGAGTACTTAAATTTTTTGGGAAAGAAGTTCCATATAAAGATAATTTGCATATTAAAAAAGGAAAAGCATTAGAAAATTTAGGATTTGCTGAGTTTCTACGTATTTACTTTGATAATATACAAATTTTACACAAAAACAAATATGCTAATGGAATAGACAAATATAATTACTTCAAACGAGTAGGTAGAGGAGATAATCTTGTTGGTGCAACAATAGATGGTTGGTTTGTAAATAATCAAGGTGAAACAGAACTATTAGAGATTAAATGTAGTGATAGTAATTATTTAACATCAGCTATTACAGAATATAATCAAACAGGTAATTTTTTAGAAAGTAAATATTTCTTTAAATATTATGTTCAAGCACA
>NZ_AYOU01000094.1 GCF_000500065.1 Borrelia hispanica CRI
AATTGAGTATTTTCAAGTTTTCTATTAAAGAAATTACTCTTTGAGGCTAAATGAAGTTCCAAATCAACACTAAAGTCGCCACTGGGATAATCAGTGCTCATCGGCACTCCTAAATATCCAGCCATAATAAAGTCATATTGTTTGGCGTCATAAAACTTCTTATAAAATATTTTGACGATGTCGCCTTCTTTGATTGATTCTGTAAAGTCTAAAGGTAAGTTCCAAAGAGTTAATTTGGCTTGTTTTGAGGCCACATATTTATAGCTTGAATACAAATCTGATATCGATATGTCTACATGTATTCCATTATGAGTTTCAATAACAATTTTTGGATTGTCTTCTGGAATAGAATCACCAGTTGTAGAATTGTCAAGAATATGAGAGTTATAAAATTCTATTTTGAAGTCATATTTTATCATATGTTATCCTTTATCTTCTGAAGTAGTAAAAGTTTTGGCAACTTCCATAGTGAGACTTACTTCAACTTCATCAATATTTGGAGTGTCTTTGAGTGTGACAGAAGTTAATGTTACTGCTTCTTTTATGCCAAAAGCTGGACTAAAAGCACTAAAAGGTACTCCGGCTTCGATTCTATTTCTAAATTGAGCTTTGACTAAATGACTGTCATATTGTAGTATTGCAGAGCCAAAAATAGATGCTTGAAGATCTTCAATTATTTCCTTATAGAAACTGGTTAGAACACCAGAATTTAGGCTAATAATTTCACTGTTTAGTATTGGATTATAACTTACATACTCGGCTTTTCTAGTGTAGTAATTAATAATAGGACGTTTTGAGCATGAAGTGTTATAAGTTATGTTTATAAGTTCGTTTTTAGGTTTTATGAAGAACAATTGTGGAACATATCCTAATCCTTTGAAGTCCATTCTTGGGAATAGAACTATAAAATTATCGTGTACGAACAAACTAAGTGTTTGTGTGACTATTTCTTTGATCAAGTTAGTAATTTGAAATGAATTCATATTTACTCTCCTAATGAGGTGTTTCTACGCTACTGTCAGTTTCAGTTTTAGTAGAATCTGTGCCGTTCCACCAGTCTTTAAAACCTTGTACAATACTTGATGTTAATTTAGAGAAATTGAACACTGATTTTAATGGTTCAATAATACTTTTCTGAAAACTAAATTCCACTAACCAATTTGTTAATTTGGTTAATATGCCAAGTAGTGGTTTGAGTGCATTAACGGTAAGTGTGTTTAGGTTTTCAGTAATTTTTGTAACTTTACTACTAGTATCTTCTTTAAAAGAAGTAGCTTTTGTGAGACCAGTTGATAGTAAATCTTTATGTATTTCTTTGATTAAGTTTATTCGTGAATCAAATTCATTATTTAATGATGTAACGCGTTCATATTCCATTTGTTTTTGTTCGCTATATTTATGACCAAATTCTTTAAAGACACTCATAGCTTTAAAAATAGAGCCTCCTTCACCTTTTAGTAGTGTTGAAACTTCTGAAATAGCATCATTATCACTAATACCACTAGATTTAAGACTTGCAGCAAGCATAACAGCTGAATTTAGATTTTCTTTTGTATTAATACCTAATTCATTGAGATCACCCTTAAGAACAGCAGCAGAACGTAAAAACAATTCCTTATCAGCTTCTCGTTCAAATCCTTGCAGGTCACTTATTTTTTTATTTAGAGCATTATATTCGTCTTCGTCAAAGACTTTTAAGTTAAATGCTTGATGTCTTTTTTTTATTGCATCAGCCTCAAGAGCTTGTTTTGCAAAGCCAAGTGTGCCTGAAAAAGCTCCTTTTATACCTCCTGCTGCTAATTGACCAATAGCAGTACCCGTAGCAATTTGAAGTATATTTTTACTACTTTTACTTAGTAAATTTTTTTGCTTAGAGAGTGATTCATATTCTAATTTTCTCAAGTCTTTTGAGGACATTAATGACTTTTTGAATGCATATTTCCTTGCTTCTTCAAATCTCATCCCTTTGTTCATAAGTTTTTTAGTTTCTTTAAGTCTAAATTTTTCTACACTTTCTCTTAATTTTTCATATTTGTTTTCTTTTGCAAGTTTTAATTTTATGAGTTTTTCATATTTATTAAGTTCAGTAAGTTTTGTTTTTTTTTCTTTGAGATTGTATTTTAATATCTTTTGTGTGCTATTAAGTCGTGAACGTTTTGGTTTAAGATACTTTTCAAGTATGGATATATCCTTTGCTAAGGACTTTTTAGTTAAAGCATGATCTAGGACACCTTTAAACTTAATGGTAAATTTGTTGTCATTCATAGTGTACTTTTACCTAATGCTAATTCTAAAACTTGTTTTTCAAGTTTTAGTTCTGATATTGAATTTACTTCCATTAATTCTTCATAATTCAACTTCTTAACTTCATTTAAACTACATATACCCATAATAACTGGAAAAAAATATTGATTGCGTTGAATATCGTTAAGAAGTTTTGAATATTTATCTTTTGTATTATTAAATATTTTGATAAAATCTCCATAGTTTTCTTGTTTCATAAATGCTACTCATTTTCTTCTTTAGTTAAGTATTCATAGTTCCAAAGTTCATCAATGTAATTAAATTTACTAAAATCACCAGAAGTATCTTCATATTCACTTAAGTAAATTAATGATGGTTTTTTAAGAGATTCATCTCGGTGAAAAATATTAAACTGAATTGAATATAGAATTCCTACTAAATATTCTTTGTATATACCAACATACTCTCTATTTTGATCTAAAATCTTGTAAAATTCAGTTAAGAAGTCAGGCTTTATCATTAAATCAGTTATTTTTTTAAGGTAGTCAATATTATCGAGTTTATTAATTCCATGATCTTGTGAAAATCCTAATATAGAGTCCCACTGGTACATGGGAAGTACTTTTACATCATATGTATAAGTTTTACTTTTAGATAGTATATTCATTTTATAACGCATAATCATATAAATAACTCCTTTTATTTATTTGGTATAGTTCTTGTGCAATTCATAGCTCTAATTTCGAATGTAACTTTTTCAGATTCAGCCGAATAGCTTCTTGATGGTTCTTCTGTAAATACAGCATAGTTACTAATAATTTTGGTTTGAATTCTATCATTGAATACTATACTTAAGAATTTTTCATTTTTATTTTTACCCAATGTATAAAATTGTTCACTTGAGAGATCAGTTAAAATTCCATATTCATAACTACCAATACTAACTTCTATGTTGAATATGTAAACAATAGTTCTAGGATCCCGGAAACTTACTACTGGAACTCCTTTGTCTTCATTGCTAAAAGTAGCTCTTGTTGTGGGTTCACTTGAGAGTTCTAGTTTGCCACCTATAATTTTAGTTCCATTTACTGAAAAGTAGACATCTTCAAGTTGGTATGCATTATCCATGTAGTTCACTCCTATTTGTAAAATCTTCTATATCTTCAGTAGTAATATTTAGTAATACTCCATTCATACTGAAGTTATAAGTGATAGAGACGCTTAAGATAAGCTTGAGTTTTGGATTTGGAGATAATGTAAGTTTGAGATTAGAATAGGCTACAATAAGTCCTCTTGTGATAAAACGTTCTAGCATACACTCAATAGTTGAAGTATAGGCATTGTCACGTTCTCCACTAAGTTGCAACTCTGAAAGTTTGCTGTTTTGCCTATTATTTTTATGCCAAACTTTAATAAGTTCCTTAATCATCTCGTACTTCAGATAGTGATATGTGAAGTATTCGTCAATAGAATTTCCTAAAAGATCTACACCTTCTTTAAATGCAGGTATACCATCAAGACCAGTCTCATTAAGATGTGAATAAAAGTTGATATTAGCGTTTCTAAGTTTAGAAATTGAAGTTGCATCGGTTAATATACGTACTCCAGTAAATTGCATACCATAAGGATTAGTTGAATGTCTAATTTCAGCTTCACTTAAGTATTTGGAGATAAATTTGAGATGTAAATAATCTTCTCCTTGAGTGTGTATAACAATAATTCCCTTTTTGGAATTTGAACCATTTTTAAATAGTTCTTTTATTTCTTCTTCAAAAGTTGCAAAGACAAAGAATCTACCATCATCTTTAAAGTGAGTATAATCATCCTTGTAAACAGCAAGTCCATCACCACCTTTGAAATTGTCTTTTTTACCAGTATTAATTAAAACTATGAATGAATTTTGATTTTCATTTAGATATTTTTTAACCTCTTTAGCACCTTCTGTTTCTTTGTAAATGATTAATGATGCAGAAGGTATACTGAAGTCGCCAACACTAAACATAGCAGTAATTGATTTAGTTAAGTGTTCTTTTTCTGCATTAAATTCATCCTCACCATTGCTACCTTCTTTTTGAAGAGTCTCAATTTGTTTTAAATAAGAATTTTTAGTTAAGGTCAGTAATTTATGTTTAGATTCAGATTCTATCTTTATTTTATCAGTCTTATATACTAATAATGGAGTGTAATAATTGACTTTATTTGCTCTAATTGGTGGTGTAGTAAATTTAACACTAATAGTATCTTGTGGCATTTATGTCTCCTTTAATTTTTCTATTATTTGTAAGTTAGTCTTAAACGTACAACTTGAACAGTATGCTAAGTTATTGTGATTAGAGTTAAGTTTCACAAATCCACTTTGATTTAGATTGGATACATTGTAAATGAATATGTTAAGCAAAATGTTGTATTCATCAGAAGAATCAATAGTAAATTTGTGAGACTGTGAATCATGTAAAAAATCGCTAAAGAGTTCATAAAGTTTCATATTTCGAGAATAAGTAATTCTTTCAGATTCATTATTAATAAAATTAATAAAATACAGCATAAAAAAAATACTAAATTCATTCACATTATCATAAAATGCACCCGTTCTTGAATTATGTGTAAAGAGGCCTTCAACATTATCAAACTTAATAACTAAAACATTTTGTTTCTTTACTGTAAGTTGAGACATATATGGATGGTTATATGTATTGATAATCTCTATATCAAATTCAGATACTAACTCTTTAAACTTTTTCACGATAATGATTATGTACTTTTGTATTTTATCAATATCGAGAATCATGAATTCACCCTAGCCTCAATTGACTCAAGCATTAATCCCGTATCTATTAAAGGTGTTTCTGGAGATTTACTTCCTTTTGCTTTTTTAGTAGCAATTGTACTGTCCTTTAATTTGGGTTTTACTTTGCCAGAAGCAACAAAATCCTTGTAAAAATCAATGAACAATTTACCAAAAGACTTCATGCCAACTTCTATTCCTTTGCTAAACTCTCTGTTCATATAATCAGTATTGATATACTGTTGAAATTCGGGTGAATCTGCCACTTTGTTTAAATGTTCACGACTAGGCAAATTACTACTGCCATATTCATGCATACGTGCTATATCTGCTCTTGTTGCAAACCAACCAATTTCAAGTTCAATCTCAAATTGATCATGCATATCTCCCAACTCCCTTTAA
>NZ_AYOU01000095.1 GCF_000500065.1 Borrelia hispanica CRI
AATTGAGTATTTTCAAGTTTTCTATTAAAGAAATTACTCTTTGAGGCTAAATGAAGTTCCAAATCAACACTAAAGTCGCCACTGGGATAATCAGTGCTCATCGGCACTCCTAAATATCCAGCCATAATAAAGTCATATTGTTTGGCGTCATAAAACTTCTTATAAAATATTTTGACGATGTCGCCTTCTTTGATTGATTCTGTAAAGTCTAAAGGTAAGTTCCAAAGAGTTAATTTGGCTTGTTTTGAGGCCACATATTTATAGCTTGAATACAAATCTGATATCGATATGTCTACATGTATTCCATTATGAGTTTCAATAACAATTTTTGGATTGTCTTCTGGAATAGAATCACCAGTTGTAGAATTGTCAAGAATATGAGAGTTATAAAATTCTATTTTGAAGTCATATTTTATCATATGTTATCCTTTATCTTCTGAAGTAGTAAAAGTTTTGGCAACTTCCATAGTGAGACTTACTTCAACTTCATCAATATTTGGAGTGTCTTTGAGTGTGACAGAAGTTAATGTTACTGCTTCTTTTATGCCAAAAGCTGGACTAAAAGCACTAAAAGGTACTCCGGCTTCGATTCTATTTCTAAATTGAGCTTTGACTAAATGACTGTCATATTGTAGTATTGCAGAGCCAAAAATAGATGCTTGAAGATCTTCAATTATTTCCTTATAGAAACTGGTTAGAACACCAGAATTTAGGCTAATAATTTCACTGTTTAGTATTGGATTATAACTTACATACTCGGCTTTTCTAGTGTAGTAATTAATAATAGGACGTTTTGAGCATGAAGTGTTATAAGTTATGTTTATAAGTTCGTTTTTAGGTTTTATGAAGAACAATTGTGGAACATATCCTAATCCTTTGAAGTCCATTCTTGGGAATAGAACTATAAAATTATCGTGTACGAACAAACTAAGTGTTTGTGTGACTATTTCTTTGATCAAGTTAGTAATTTGAAATGAATTCATATTTACTCTCCTAATGAGGTGTTTCTACGCTACTGTCAGTTTCAGTTTTAGTAGAATCTGTGCCGTTCCACCAGTCTTTAAAACCTTGTACAATACTTGATGTTAATTTAGAGAAATTGAACACTGATTTTAATGGTTCAATAATACTTTTCTGAAAACTAAATTCCACTAACCAATTTGTTAATTTGGTTAATATGCCAAGTAGTGGTTTGAGTGCATTAACGGTAAGTGTGTTTAGGTTTTCAGTAATTTTTGTAACTTTACTACTAGTATCTTCTTTAAAAGAAGTAGCTTTTGTGAGACCAGTTGATAGTAAATCTTTATGTATTTCTTTGATTAAGTTTATTCGTGAATCAAATTCATTATTTAATGATGTAACGCGTTCATATTCCATTTGTTTTTGTTCGCTATATTTATGACCAAATTCTTTAAAGACACTCATAGCTTTAAAAATAGAGCCTCCTTCACCTTTTAGTAGTGTTGAAACTTCTGAAATAGCATCATTATCACTAATACCACTAGATTTAAGACTTGCAGCAAGCATAACAGCTGAATTTAGATTTTCTTTTGTATTAATACCTAATTCATTGAGATCACCCTTAAGAACAGCAGCAGAACGTAAAAACAATTCCTTATCAGCTTCTCGTTCAAATCCTTGCAGGTCACTTATTTTTTTATTTAGAGCATTATATTCGTCTTCGTCAAAGACTTTTAAGTTAAATGCTTGATGTCTTTTTTTTATTGCATCAGCCTCAAGAGCTTGTTTTGCAAAGCCAAGTGTGCCTGAAAAAGCTCCTTTTATACCTCCTGCTGCTAATTGACCAATAGCAGTACCCGTAGCAATTTGAAGTATATTTTTACTACTTTTACTTAGTAAATTTTTTTGCTTAGAGAGTGATTCATATTCTAATTTTCTCAAGTCTTTTGAAGACATTAATGACTTTTTGAATGCATATTTCCTTGCTTCTTCAAATTTCATGCCTTGTTTTATCAGTTTTTTAGTTTCTTGAAGTCTAAATTTTTCTACACTTTCTCTTAATTTTTCATATTTGCTCTGTTTGGCAAGTTCAGCTTTTTTTTCTTTCAGATTATGTTTCAATATTTTTTCAGTGCTATCGAGTCTTGTTCTTTTGGGTTTTAGAACTTTTTCAAGGATAGATATATCTTTTTCTAAAGATTTTTTGGTTGAAGCATGATCAAGTACGCCTTTAAACTTAATAGTAAATCCAGTGTTATTCATAATGTGCTTTTACCTAAGGCTAATTCTAAAACTTGCTTTTCAAGTTTTAGTTCTGATATTGCATTCACTTCCATTAACTGTTCATAATTAAGATTCTTAACCTCATTTAAACTGCATATACCCATGATAACTGGAAAGAAGTATTTATTTTGTTGAATATCGTTAATAAGTTTTGCATATTGATCTTTTTTGTCGTTAAATATTTTGATAAAGTCTTCATACTCTTGTTGTTTCATAAATGCTACTCATTTTCTTCTTTAGTTAAGTATTCATAGTTCCAAAGCTCATTAATATAATTAAATTTAACAAAGTCACCAGAAGTGTCTTCATATTCACTTAAGTAAATTAATGATGGCTTTTTAAAGTCAGAATCTCTATGAAAAATATTAAACTGAATTGAATAAATAATTCCTACTAAATATTCTTTGTAGATACCAACATACTCTCTATTTTGATCTAAAATCTTGTAAAATTCAGTTAAGAAGTCAGGCTTTATCATTAAATCAGTTATTTTTTTAAGGTAGTCAATATTATCGAGTTTATTAATTCCATGATCTTGTGAAAATCCTAATATAGAGTCCCACTGGTACATGGGAAGTACTTTTACATCATATGTATAAGTTTTACTTTTAGATAGTATATTCATTTTATAACGCATAATCATATAAATAACTCCTTTTATTTATTTGGTATAGTTCTTGTGCAATTCATAGCTCTAATTTCGAATGTAACTTTTTCAGATTCAGCCGAATAGCTTCTTGATGGTTCTTCTGTAAATACAGCATAGTTACTAATAATTTTGGTTTGAATTCTATCATTGAATACTATACTTAAGAATTTTTCATTTTTATTTTTACCCAATGTATAAAATTGTTCACTTGAGAGATCAGTTAAAATTCCATATTCATAACTACCAATACTAACTTCTATGTTGAATATGTAAACAATAGTTCTAGGATCCCGGAAACTTACTACTGGAACTCCTTTGTCTTCATTGCTAAAAGTAGCTCTTGTTGTGGGTTCACTTGAGAGTTCTAGTTTGCCACCTATAATTTTAGTTCCATTTACTGAAAAGTAGACATCTTCAAGTTGGTATGCATTATCCATGTAGTTCACTCCTATTTGTAAAATCTTCTATATCTTCAGTAGTAATATTTAGTAATACTCCATTCATACTGAAGTTATAAGTGATAGAGACGCTTAAGATAAGCTTGAGTTTTGGATTTGGAGATAATGTAAGTTTGAGATTAGAATAGGCTACAATAAGTCCTCTTGTGATAAAACGTTCTAGCATACACTCAATAGTTGAAGTATAGGCATTGTCACGTTCTCCACTAAGTTGCAACTCTGAAAGTTTGCTGTTTTGCCTATTATTTTTATGCCAAACTTTAATAAGTTCCTTAATCATCTCGTACTTCAGATAGTGATATGTGAAGTATTCGTCAATAGAATTTCCTAAAAGATCTACACCTTCTTTAAATGCAGGTATACCATCAAGACCAGTCTCATTAAGATGTGAATAAAAGTTGATATTAGCGTTTCTAAGTTTAGAAATTGAAGTTGCATCGGTTAATATACGTACTCCAGTAAATTGCATACCATAAGGATTAGTTGAATGTCTAATTTCAGCTTCACTTAAGTATTTGGAGATAAATTTGAGATGTAAATAATCTTCTCCTTGAGTGTGTATAACAATAATTCCCTTTTTGGAATTTGAACCATTTTTAAATAGTTCTTTTATTTCTTCTTCAAAAGTTGCAAAGACAAAGAATCTACCATCATCTTTAAAGTGAGTATAATCATCCTTGTAAACAGCAAGTCCATCACCACCTTTGAAATTGTCTTTTTTACCAGTATTAATTAAAACTATGAATGAATTTTGATTTTCATTTAGATATTTTTTAACCTCTTTAGCACCTTCTGTTTCTTTGTAAATGATTAATGATGCAGAAGGTATACTGAAGTCGCCAACACTAAACATAGCAGTAATTGATTTAGTTAAGTGTTCTTTTTCTGCATTAAATTCATCCTCACCATTGCTACCTTCTTTTTGAAGAGTCTCAATTTGTTTTAAATAAGAATTTTTAGTTAAGGTCAGTAATTTATGTTTAGATTCAGATTCTATCTTTATTTTATCAGTCTTATATACTAATAATGGAGTGTAATAATTGACTTTATTTGCTCTAATTGGTGGTGTAGTAAATTTAACACTAATAGTATCTTGTGGCATTTATGTCTCCTTTAATTTTTCTATTATTTGTAAGTTAGTCTTAAACGTACAACTTGAACAGTATGCTAAGTTATTGTGATTAGAGTTAAGTTTCACAAATCCACTTTGATTTAGATTGGATACATTGTAAATGAATATGTTAAGCAAAATGTTGTATTCATCAGAAGAATCAATAGTAAATTTGTGAGACTGTGAATCATGTAAAAAATCGCTAAAGAGTTCATAAAGTTTCATATTTCGAGAATAAGTAATTCTTTCAGATTCATTATTAATAAAATTAATAAAATACAGCATAAAAAAAATACTAAATTCATTCACATTATCATAAAATGCACCCGTTCTTGAATTATGTGTAAAGAGGCCTTCAACATTATCAAACTTAATAACTAAAACATTTTGTTTCTTTACTGTAAGTTGAGACATATATGGATGGTTATATGTATTGATAATCTCTATATCAAATTCAGATACTAACTCTTTAAACTTTTTCACGATAATGATTATGTACTTTTGTATTTTATCAATATCGAGAATCATGAATTCACCCTAGCCTCAATTGACTCAAGCATTAATCCCGTATCTATTAAAGGTGTTTCTGGAGATTTACTTCCTTTTGCTTTTTTAGTAGCAATTGTACTGTCCTTTAATTTGGGTTTTACTTTGCCAGAAGCAACAAAATCCTTGTAAAAATCAATGAACAATTTACCAAAAGACTTCATGCCAACTTCTATTCCTTTGCTAAACTCTCTGTTCATATAATCAGTATTGATATACTGTTGAAATTCGGGTGAATCTGCCACTTTGTTTAAATGTTCACGACTAGGCAAATTACTACTGCCATATTCATGCATACGTGCTATATCTGCTCTTGTTGCAAACCAACCAATTTCAAGTTCAATCTCAAATTGATCATGCATATCTCCCAACTCCCTTTAA
>NZ_AYOU01000096.1 GCF_000500065.1 Borrelia hispanica CRI
ATAATGGAATACATGTAGACATATCGATATCAGATTTGTATTCAAGCTATAAATATGTGGCCTCAAAACAAGCCAAATTAACTCTTTGGAACTTACCTTTAGACTTTACAGAATCAATCAAAGAAGGCGACATCGTCAAAATATTTTATAAGAAGTTTTATGACGCCAAACAATATGACTTTATTATGGCTGGATATTTAGGAGTGCCGATGAGCACTGATTATCCCAGTGGCGACTTTAGTGTTGATTTGGAACTTCATTTAGCCTCAAAGAGTAATTTCTTTAATAGAAAACTTGAAAATACTCAATTTCAAGGTATGACCGTTGAAGAAGCAATTAAATCGACTTTCCCAAATAGAAATATCATTAATATGAGCATAAAAGATCGTTCTACAATAATTACTGAAAGTTTTTATGCAGAAACACCTAAAGAATTTGTCGAAAAAATAACTAAAAAATATGTTCAAAGTATTAAAACAGATATTGGAAATAATAATGGTGTTGAATGTAATTATATATTTACAAATATTAATTTATCTGAACCAGATTCAAAATACATGCCTCTTGAAGATTTTGGTCTTGAATTTATTCCTCAACAAGAGATTAGTATTGGCACTACTAGAAAAATTAGAATGATTTATTGGCGTGCCAAAATTATGTATACACACACATTAAAAGTTGGAACTAAGGTTAGTTTCATTGACTCGCTTGGTCAAAAGATTAAAAACACAATTTTAGAAACTAGTGCCATATTAAGTAACACTGGCGAATGTTCTTTAATGCTAAAACTTCATGACGATTCTAATCATATTAAAATCGAAGGATAATAAATGAACGGAAATTATGAAATTTACAGAATGAATTCCAAAATGCAAGGCTCTGCATTAACACAAGAAGAGATAAAACAATGGATATACTCTAATGTCCTTATTTCTAAAGTGGGCATTATCAAATCTTTTAATTCGCAGACACAAGAAGCCGTGGTTATAATTCCAGAATACAAAAACTTAGAAATAAAAACAAAAAATATATCTAATATGCATTATTATCTAAATGCAGAAGATAAAGTGATTCTTCTTCAAAGCAGTATTAGTCTATTTGACAGTAAAGATAACAACTATTTTGATAAAAACTATTTCTATATTCTAAGGCCTATTGATATGCAAAATGCAACTATCAAAGTTGATGATTTTTCTATTCACACACAAAACCTTATGGAGATCAAAAATAATAACATAAGTTTAAAGCAAGTCTTAGAAGAAATCGTTAATTGTTTATACAATTTGAGAGTTTCGGGACAAGCTACGGTTGAACCTAGTTTTTACACATATGTTAACAATATACAAAACAAAATAAATATGCTGCTTAAATAGTTTTTAGCAAAAATAGTATTATACTTCCTTTTATTGGTTAAAGGTTAAAGATAATTAAAAAGGATAAAGGACATAAAGATTGGATATCAGAATTGACAATGATTTTAACTTAGCTTTTGATTCGAATTTACAGATCGTTGATAGTATTGAAGAACAAAAACAACGACTATTTATATTCTTAAAGACTTCAAAAGGTAGTCTTTTCTATGATTCTCAATGGGGTTTAGATTATTCACACATTATAAAGCTTATCAAGATAAGCTCTTTAACGCAAATCAAAACTTACTTATTTATGTTATACAAGATCTCAAAATTGACATTGTAAATCTTGACGTAAACATACAATCAAACACAATAAGCATTGTCTTTCACTTCCCAAATGACACTCTAAATATGGAGGTTAAATTATGAGCATCCTATTTGATTCTGATTTTGGTATTTTAAAACAAAATATTAAACAAATAGTTGAAACTAAACGTGAGAACTTACGAAATATGCATAGAATTGTAATTAATGACGACCCCTCATCCATTTACAACATTATTGCAACATCACTTGCAATTATAGAAGAACAAATTATTAATGAAGTTAATATACTCTTTTCTAAAATTAGCCCTGGGGGCGAATACTTTAAAGCTATAGAAGAGCATATCAGTATCAAAAGCACAACATTTAATGCTGTACATACAGCTTTAACTTCTATCGACGGAATAGAATATGCAAATATCATAAGCACAGCTGGTAAAGCTAATATTTATCTTATAGTGAATGAATCACTACTAGATTCAACTAAAACTAATATTATCAATTCTGATTTTAAATCAACACTCTGGCAAACACTATATAAAACTATTCCTAGTGGTACTATTCTAGAAGGCAATATTAATATTGATGGGCTAAATCAACAAAACCAACTCAAATCATATAA
>NZ_AYOU01000097.1 GCF_000500065.1 Borrelia hispanica CRI
ATAATGGAATACATGTAGACATATCGATATCAGATTTGTATTCAAGCTATAAATATGTGGCCTCAAAACAAGCCAAATTAACTCTTTGGAACTTACCTTTAGACTTTACAGAATCAATCAAAGAAGGCGACATCGTCAAAATATTTTATAAGAAGTTTTATGACGCCAAACAATATGACTTTATTATGGCTGGATATTTAGGAGTGCCGATGAGCACTGATTATCCCAGTGGCGACTTTAGTGTTGATTTGGAACTTCATTTAGCCTCAAAGAGTAATTTCTTTAATAGAAAACTTGAAAATACTCAATTTCAAGGTATGACCGTTGAAGAAGCAATTAAATCGACTTTCCCAAATAGAAATATCATTAATATGAGCATAAAAGATCGTTCTACAATAATTACTGAAAGTTTTTATGCAGAAACACCTAAAGAATTTGTCGAAAAAATAACTAAAAAATATGTTCAAAGTATTAAAACAGATATTGGAAATAATAATGGTGTTGAATGTAATTATATATTTACAAATATTAATTTGTCTGAACCAGACTCAAAATATATGCCCCTTGAAGACTTTGGACTTGAATTTATTCCTCAACAAGAGATTAGTATTGGCACTACTAGAAAAATTAGAATGATTTATTGGCGTGCCAAAATTATGTATACACACACATTAAAAGTTGGAACTAAGGTTAGTTTCATTGACTCGCTTGGTCAAAAGATTAAAAACACAATTTTAGAAACTAGTGCCATATTAAGTAACACTGGCGAATGTTCTTTAATGCTAAAACTTCATGACGATTCTAATCATATTAAAATCGAAGGATAATAAATGAACGGAAATTATGAAATTTATAGAATGAATGCTAAAATGCAAGGCTCTGCATTAACACAAGAAGAGATAAAACAATGGATATACTCTAATGTCTTTATTTCTAAAGTGGGCATTATCAAATCTTTTAATTCGCAGACACAAGAAGCCGTGGTTATAATTCCAGAATACAAAAACTTAGAAATAAAAACAAAAAATATATCAAATATGCATTTTGATCTACAAGAAAACGATGAGGTTATTCTTCTTCAAAGCAGTATTAGTCTATTTGACAGTAAAGATAACAACTATTTTGACAAAAACTATTTCTATATATTACGACCGATTAATATGCAAAATGCAACTATCAAAGTTGATGATTTTTCTATTCACACACAAAACCTTATGGAGATCAAAAACAATAATATAAGTTTGAAACAAGTCTTAGAAGAAATAGTTCATTGTTTACACAATTTGAGAGTTTCGGGACAAGGTACGGTTGAACCTAGTTTTTACACATATGTTAACAATATACAAACTAAAATAAACATGCTGCTTAAATAGTTTTTAGCAAAAATAGTATTATACTTCCTTTTATTAGTTACAATATTAAAAGTAATTAAAAAGGATAAAGGATATAAAGATTGGATATCAGAATTGACAATGATTTTAATTTAGCATTTGATTCGAATTTACAGCTTGTTGATAGTATTGAAGAACAAAAACAACGACTATTCATATTCTTGAAGACTCCAAAAGGTAGTCTTTTCTATGATCCTCAATGGGGTTTGGATTATTCACACATTGTGAAGCTTGCAAAAATAAGCTCTTTAGCACAAATCAAAACTTACTTATTCAATGTTATACAAGATCTCAAAATTGACATTGTAAATCTTGACGTAAAGATACAATCAAACACAATAAGCATTGTCTTTCACTTTCCAAATGACACTCTAAACATGGAGGTAAAATTATGAGCATACTGTTTGATTCTGATGTTGGAGTCTTGAAAAAGAATATTGAACAAATTGTAAATGCTAAACGTCAATATTTGAGAGATAATTATAAAATATTAATTAACGACGACCCAGCATCCATTTATAACATTATTGCAACATCACTTGCATTTAAAGAATGTGAACTAATTGATGAAGTTAACAAATTATTTGAATCTATAAAACCTGATTCTGAATATTGGCAAGCGATAGAAAAACATATAAGTGTCAAAAGTACTACTTATGAGGCTATTAAGAACTCTCTACTATCTATTAATGGTATTACACACGCAAATATCAAAAGTACTGCTGGTACAGCTAGTATCTATCTTATTATAGATGATGAATTTATGAATTCGAATAAAACACAAATAGAAGATACAAATCTAAAAGCAAATATTTGGAATACACTTTATCTAACATGTCCAATTGGTACTACTTTCGAAGGAGACATCATTATCGACGGAATTAACAACAATAATCAAAGAATCGAATATAAAGTGTCACTTGGTAAGAAAAAATACGTATATCTCAAAAGCAAATATAAAGTAAATGTTAAAAATCATCTATATCTTAATGTTGACGCTAAAATTAGAGATATTTACACCAGAATTGCAAATAATAATTATGGTGATATGGGAATTAGTTTTGAATATCAAGATTTCTTTGCTCCTGTGAATGAAATTAAGGGCGTACACTGCATTGATGTCTCTGTTGCTCTAAAAGAAAACTTGAATACAAAAATTAATGAGATCAATGATAACGAATTTAAGAATAATGAAAATATTCAGGTTGAAGAAAATGAAATTCTTGATTTTGATTTTACTTCTGATAGATTGTTAATCAATATATCCTCATAAAAAGGAGTCTGCATGACAAGTATACCTACTATACCCACAGTCTTTCATGACACTGAAGTTGAAAAAATAATACATGCCGAACTTGAATTCATAGATCAAATAATCAAAGAGGTCAAAACTCTTAATGATAATTTCACAGATATCAATGCTACTACAAATCTAAATTCAAGATTCATAGCATTCTGGTT
>NZ_AYOU01000098.1 GCF_000500065.1 Borrelia hispanica CRI
GTTGTTCATTCTAAAGGAACTCAACAATTACATTTGAGATTTGTATCTAAATATTTACATGAAGCAAGTATGTTTCATGCTGTAAACCCTTATGGACTTACATTTAGTGGTATCAATCCTATTACTAATAGTGAAGAAATTACTAAGCTTAGACAAGCTAATATCAATTTCTACTCACACCTTAATGAAACTGGACTTGATGGTTTTCCAGCTTTTAAGGAGGGAATTTGTTTAGATTCTAGCCCTATCGACGAAATTTTTACTTACGACTATATCAAATATGAATTTATTGCGGAACTTATTAGAATATGGAACTTGAATAATAGACAAAATAGTAAATTATCAGCACTTCAACTATCAGGACAAAGAGATACTGCTTATAGTGCGGCTATTGCATGCAAACTGAAAGAGTTTGTTGATGCAGGTATAATTGTTTCTTATTCTAAGCTCAAAATACAAATATCGGCAAGTGCTTCACTAAAACTATTCTTATCAATAAGTATTACTTATAACTATTCTATGAAGGGCGTGGTATTGAATATCACAACACAAGATATACAAAGTTATCAAAATAGCTTAAAGGAGGTTTAATAATGGAGCAGGTTTATAATTTAACGAAAATATTTTTCTCAATCAAAGATAAGCAAATTCAAAGTGGGAAATTAGAACTTACTAGTGAACCTACAACAAGAGCTGTATCTAGTACTGAAGATATGGGACTTCCGGTAGTTAGTTTTAGAGACCCCAAAACTATTACTTTCATATTCAATGTTGAAGTAACTATTGGATCTTATGACTATAAGATACTAACAGATATGTCTCAAAATCAATTTTACAACACAGAAGAGAGTACGCACAAAAAACTGCTAAAACTTGTATTTAACGATTTTGAAAACATTCACATTGTATCTAATCATGCATTCTTTGCAGAAGAACCATCAAGAAGCTATGCTGCTGAAGCAGAAAAAGTTACGTTTGAAATTAGAGCGATTAATTGCGAAGTAAAAAAAACTCAATAAGTAAAATCAAGGAGGCTATATGATTCAACTTTACAAAATGAATATTTTGACAAAAAAGGAAACACACACATTCGATGTAAAAGTATTACCAGTTTACCAATGGGATTCTATATTAGGTTTTTCACAAAATTACGGTATTGACAAACTCAATAATATTGATTATCTGAGAACAATAACAAACATTATGATCAAACCCGACTTTTTAGACAAATTTTACTTCATTTTAGATGATAATAGAAAATATATTTCTTACTACAAGGATTATCTTGTTGCAATATTGTATTCAATTCAATTCGATACATTCACCTTAGAAGAAGACTTCAAAAAACCAAGTCTTGTTTACTTAAGTCATTATCTGAATGCTGATGGTGGATTTGTAAAATTCGACTATATTGACGATAGTTGGAATTATGAACAAATAATACAAAATATCGATTCACAAGAAAAAGAATTGTAAAGGTATACGCCTATGAGAATAAACAAAAGAAGTGATATTCTTCAAGAGATAACACATTCATATTTCAAATTCCTCGAAAACGCCAAAAAAGATAAATATCACTTCCCCGTTATGATGGGTATTTGCAGCTTTGATGAGGTAAAGACACTGAATTATAAAGATTTGATGGAGGTAAACAAAATATCAGATTTGAAACTTCAAATGAAGATATATGAAATGTCTCTATCTAGAGGAATATTATGAATAACGCTGGATTTACTATTAAGTTCAAAGGTGTACTTGATCATGCTTCAACTAAAAAGTCTTTAGAAAAAGATATATCTATTCTTGAAAAAGTTCTAAAACCCAAAAGAACAAGACTCGATAGCACTGAAAAAATATTGAAACACAATCTGAAAGAAAAAAAAGCTGAACTTGCTAAACAAAACAAATATGAAAAACTAAAATTAGCAGAAGAAAAAAGACAAGAGAAATTAAGAATAGAAAAACAAAAAAAACTAGAAGCAGCAAAAAAAAGGCTAGAAAAATTAAGATTAACAAAAGAAAAAAAACAAGAAAAATTAAGAATAGAAGAGCAAAAAAGGCTAGAAAATATAGAAAAGTTCAAACTTCAGGAAACTAAAAGACTTATGAGCCAAGGCATGAGATTCAAAAAGGCGAAAGAAGCCGCAATAAAAAGGTCGTCCATGACACAAGAAAAATTGATGGACTTAGAATATAAATCGCTAAAAAAGCAAAATGGAATTATACGTCGCACTATACGTCGCACTGGGCGCGCTGTTCTAGAAGTAGGTAAAATTGCGGTTGGAACTGCTCTTGGACAAGTATTTGGGACTACTTTTCAAGGTGGGATTGGTGATGCATTCAATTATGCTAAAAGATCTATTATCAACAACGCAAATGTAAAAAAAATGAATGTAATTACTTCAAGAGTATTCAAATCTCAAGAAAAGGCTCAACTTAATAATATTCTTCAAGAAATACCGGGATTTAATAGGGAAATTGATAGAGAAGAGTTCCTTAATTATGCTGGAATTTTGAGAAAAGATTTGGAAAGTTTAGGACAAAACAATGAGGCGAACCTAAATAAAGCAGTAGCATTCGCTGCGAGACTTAAATCCACAGGAGTTGTTAATGACAATGCTTCAGCTATTGCTGTAGTATCAGAATTCTTACAAGGAAAAGGTGGGTCTCTATATAATGTCATGGGTTCATTTAGCAAATTGACAAATAAGTACAATGAACGTGGAGAAATGGAATATGACATACTATCTTCAAATCAAGCTTTGTCTTTTAGAACAGACTCACTAAAAAAAATTATTGATGATTGGAATACACTAGAATTTCCTAAATACGCAAGTACAGAAGAAAAACTCAAAGATGATCTTATTGAAGCCGAAGATTCTTTCGCAAAAACTACATCTGAACTAGTAAAACCCCTCTTAGCGAAATTATCAAAACTAGCTACATGGCTTCAAGACTTTACTTTCAAAACTCACATACTTGATCCAATGATCAAAGGTCTCACAAGTTTTTTCGGTAATATCAGCGAATGGTTTATGAAGATGGTAAAAATGGCACTAAAACAAATACTGCCCGATTGGTTTTACAAACGGGTTTTTAGTGCAGACGATAAAACAGATAAAGACCATTCACCACTCCCAACTACTGATACTGGAACTAAATTAGAAAAAGACGCAAGTGTGAAAACACCTTAAGGAGGCATAAATATGATCACACAATTTACAACTGATTTTATTCATCAGTACAAAGATGCAAAAGGCATGAAATCAATGCTAGACTATATTAACTTAACGCCGTCTCAAATAACAACCATTTTGAAAGAAACTTTCAATCAATTATCTAGTGTGTTTATGACGTCAAATTTCTTGATTCTGTGTCCACGAATGGACTTCAAAGGCCAAGGATATGTCCCACAAGGATTTTTCATTCAAGCTAAAAGTGAACTAATCAACATGAAATATAATACTACTTGTTCAAAACGCCCTATAATTGATTATTACACTCGCAAATCTACACATGTAAGTTATAATCCTACTTTCAATGACGAGATTATTACTTTAAATAATGCTAAATTAGTTAGTGGATATTCAGAACTACTCAAATGGTCATTCAATGTGCCTTTTGGAAAATCCATATTTCCAAATACTAGCAATTTAGCAAAACAGCACTTAACAAATAGGGTAAAAGAAAGTGTGCCATTTAGTGTTTACAGCCCATCTTTTGGATTTATAGAAATAGTCGCTATTACTTCTCTTGAGCTTAAAGACACAGTATATCTTGATGAGGTTGAAATTAGTGTAACATTAGAAGTTCTCAAAACATTTACAAAATATAAAGGGTGAATTAATGGAGCCTAGACTTTTGAAATATGACTTCAAGATCGAATTCTACGATCAACCTAAAATCTACGAGATACCTAAAAAAGAAAATGAAACTCAAACTGAAAAAGCTAAAGAAAAGAGCACACCTAAAGAAAAACCAAAGGAAGAAACTAAGACTGAAGAAACTGAAGAAAAGAAGAAAAATACAAACGAACCCAAAATTATACTTCGCACTACAGATGGTATACATATAGACATTCAAATATCTGATGTATATACAAGCAATAACTATATATGTTCTAAACAAGCAAAACTAACTATTTGGAATTTACCTATAGATTTTACTGATAATTTACAAGCTGGTAATATTGTCACAATATACTATAAAAAATTTGCAGAACTTAAAGATTATGACTTTATTATGTCTGGGTACTTAGGTACACCTATGAGTACTGATTATCCTAGTGGTGATTTTAGTGTTGATTTGGAAATTCATTTAGCATCAAAAAGCAATTATTTTCATAGAGCACTCAACCCAAATCAATTTCAAGGCATGACAGTAGAAGATGCGATCAAATCAGCTTTTCCTGGTAGAAATATTATCAATATGACTTATGAAAACAAAAAACGCATAATAAATGAAAGTTTTTGTGCAAACACTCCTGTTGAATTTATCGAAAAAATAACTAAAAAGTATGTCCAAAGCGTTAGAACAGATATTACACCTAAAGACCATACACAACTAATCAAAGAAGCATCTATCAATACTACTGATATCGAATGTAACTATATATTTACAAATTACGTACCGATACAAACAGAAACAGAGAAAAAAGAAGAAACAGAAAAAAATAAGCCTATACAAAAGGACAAAAATCCAAAAACAGAAACAACTACAACAGACACAAAAGAAGAGGAAACAAAAAAAGACACAGATAAAGACTATGAACCTCTTGAAGATTATCTTCTTGAATTTATACCACAACAAGAAGTCACTATAGGTTCAAATAGAAATATTAAGTTAATATATTGGAATGCCAAGATTATGTATACACATAAACTCAAAGTTGGTGATAAAGTTAGTTTCATTGATGGTACTGGCAACAAAATTAAGGGCACTATTTCACAAGCTGATGCTGTATTAAGTAATATTGGTGAGTGTTCTCTTATACTCAAGCTTTATGATGATGCGAATTACCTAAATATAAAAGGAGAAGCCAAATAAATGCATTTGAATTATGATATTTACAGAATGAATAGCCAAATGGTTGGTTCTGCATTAACACAAGAAGAGATCAAACTATGGATCTATAAAAATATTTTCATCTCTACAATAGGAATTATCAAATCTTTTGATTCTGAAACTCAAGAAGGTGTTGTATTACTATCCCTTTACAAAAATGTAGAAATTAGGACTCGATGTATATCCAATATGCATTTTGATCTACAAGAAAACGATGAGGTTATTCTTTTGCAAAGTAGTATCAATCTTTTTGATATTAATGATGATAATTATTATGATAAAAACTATTTCTATATATTACGACCGATTAATATGCAAAATGCAACTATCAAAGTTGATGATTTTTCTATTCGCACAAAAAACCTTATGGAGATCAAAAATAATAACATAAGTTTAAAACAAGTCTTAGAAGAAATAGTTAATTGTTTGCACAATTTGAGAGTTTCGGGACAAGCTACGGTTGAACCTAGTTTTTACACATATGTTAATAATATACAAAACAAAATAAACATGTTGCTAAAATAGTTTTTAGCAAAAATAGTATTATACTTCCTTGTAAAGGACATAAAGATTGGATATCAGAATTGACAACGATTTTAATTTAGCTTTTAATTCGAATTTAAAGCTTGTTGACAGTATTGAAGAACAAAAACAACGACTATTCATATTCTTGAAGACTCCAAAAGGTAGTCTTTTCTATGATCCTCAATGGGGTTTGGATTATTCACACATTATGAAGCTTATCAAGGTGAACTCTTTAGCACAAATCAAAACTTACCTATTCAATATTATACAAGATCTCAAAATTGATATTGTAAATCTTGACGTAAAGATACAATCAAACGCAATAAGCATTGTCTTTCACTTTCCAAATGACACTCTCAATATGGAGGTTAGATTATGAGCATCCTGTTTGATTCTGATGTTGGAGTCTTGAAAAAGAATATTGAACAAATTGTAAATGCTAAACGTCAATATTTGAGAGACAATTATAAAATATTAATTAATGACGACCCAGCATCCATTTACAACATCATTGCAACATCACTTGCATTCAAAGAATGTGAACTAATTGATGAAGTTAACAAATTATTCGAATCCATAAAACCTGATTCTGAATATTGGCAAGCGATAGAAAAACACATAAGTGTAAAAAGTACTACTTATGAGGCCATTAAGAACTCTCTACTATCTATTAATGGTATTACACACGCAAATATCAAAAGTACTGCTGGTACAGCTAGTATTTATGTTATTGTAGATGATGAATTTTTGAATTCAGACAAAACACAAATAGAAGATACAAATCTAAAAGCAAATATTTGGAATACACTTTATCTAACATGTCCAATTGGTACTACTTTCGAAGGAGATATCATTATCGACGGAATTAACAACAATAATCAGAGAATCGAATATAAAGTGTCACTTGGTAAGAAAAAATACGTATACCTAAAAAGCAAATATAAAGTAAATATCAAAAATCATCTATACCTTAATGTTGACGCTAAAATTAGAGATATTTACACCAGAATTGCAAATAATAATTATGGCGATATGGGAATTAGTTTTGAATATCAAGATTTTTTTGCTCCTGTTAACGAAATTAAAGGTGTACACTGCATTGATGTCTCTATTGCTGTGAAAGAAAACTTGAATACAAAAATTAATGATATTAATGATAGTGAATTTAAGAATAACGAAAATGTTCAGGTTGAAGAAAATGAAATTCTTGATTTTGATTTTACTTCTGATAGATTGTTAATCAGTATATCCTCATAAAAAGGAGGTTAAATGACAAGTATACCTACTATACCCACAGTCTTTAATGACACTGAAGTTGAAAAAATAATACATGCCGAACTTGGATTCATAGATCAAATAATAAAAGAGGTCAAAACTCTTAATGATAATTTCACAGATATCAATGCTACTACAAATCTAAATTCAAGATTCATAGCATTCTGGTTGTCAGAAATATTGAAAATTATATACTCAACAAACCAAACTCTTGAAACACTAGCAAAAAATATTGATAGTGTGCTTTTCGCTTTACGTCATATTGGGACCCATGAATCATTTATCAAGCTATTCAAAGCCTTCCTTAATGTTGATATCGAACCTACTACTTTATCACCTGGCGTCATTAACATAAAGCTCAAAAGCGATATTAAAACTAATGTTATAGCATTTATTGTTGGTAGTAAGTCAAAAAAAGACACTACACCTCATAAAAAAATTATATTCAAAACTAAAGAAAATGAACGTATTATCAAAAAAGCATGGATTATAACTTTACTTCCTAAAGGATATGAAAACTCTATTTACGCATTCATCAAAAAACTTATTCCTATTGGAAGAATACTCAAGATACAAAACTATAAGAATGAATACGTCAAAGAGTTTAAAGGATAATGAATAAGGAGATTTTATGACTAGTCAAGAAAGTCCTGAACAAGATACCGTCGTAAGACATGATGATACAATAGAAATTAGAAACCTCAATAGAAGAACCTCAACTGACCCCTCTGATCTATTGGTTTTAGATGATGGCTTTTCTAGTTGTCATGCAATTACTTTTGATGACTTTCGTAAAGAATTGCATAAAAAAACATTCGTTCAAGGCGAAGGAGTCGATGATTTTAAGCAAATAATACAAACTCTAATTGCAAATGAATTATTACAAAATACAAACTTTATAAATCAAGCTTATCAAAAAGTTATAGAAAAACTCAAAAATAATGAATCCAGTGTTATGGATTCTATTCTTAGTAAAGTCACAAATAAACTTGAATATGATTTATCACAACAAGACACATTAAATACAAATACTTATTTTCTAGGACTTTACTATTCTTCTTTGAAAAAAATAAAGGTTCAAGAACATCTTACCGGTATTAGCAGCAGCTTCAGTGCAAATAGTATTAGTACAATACAACCAGAAAGACAATATTCTGGTGAATATACTAAAACCGTGTATATGTCGAGTTTAAAATATGGTCGTTATGTTTTTGACTTGTCAGATTCGTCACAAACAAATCAAAATTCTGAAATTACCATACAAACAGACAGTTCATATGATGATAAACCTATTTACTTAATTGTTGAAGTTAAAGCAATATCTAGTTCAACTTCTCAAGCTCGTAAAACTGTCAATATAAAATACAGCGGCTCTTCTTCAAAAAGAACGTTATTTCAGCTTGGAAGTGTCAATGGTGGAACAGGTCTGAGGTTTAATCTTTTCGAAGGTTGGTATATGCAAAAGAGAGTAGATGGTATGCCTTTACTTCTTAAATTATAATTTTTATTTTTGCTATATTTTATTTTAGCTATATATTTAACTATACCATTTATTATAAAGTGAGGTTAAAGGATTATGCAAAGTCTCAATGCTTTATTAGAACTTTTACTTAATATTGACGGGGGTAAATTGATTATTATTTCTCTATTCATTTTAGGTATGGGTTCATTATTTGTTTTTCTTCTTAAACCAATAACTAAAGATATTATTAACATCTTAGTTACCAAGTTTAAAAGCAAAGACAAAGGCGAAGATTTATGATATTTGGTAAAAGGTTATTACAGTCCAAGTAATATTGGACTGCAATAATTTTTTTCAGCTACTAAAAAATTACAAAAAATTTGTTTTTATACTTGATAATATTTTGTTTTTGCTATATATTTATTCTTAGGCAATTATGGATAGGAACGCAAGTTGAAAACTACGGTACTTGCAAACTCCATCCGAAAATGGTGCAATGCCTTATGCACCTACAA